>NZ_JBWVSU010000003.1:0-272637 GCF_056642055.1 Acinetobacter sp. 129952
GGCAGCTGAAAGCTTCAAACCAAACTATCCAAAACCGGATGGCAAGCTAACCTTTGACCGTCTGTCTTCAGTGTTTGTATCGAATACCGTGCATGAAGAGAACCAGCCAGCCCATTTGAAACTCACCGATGCTTCAATTCCGGTGGAAGTCAACCTGCCGACATGGGATGAGCCTGCACAGCGTTACTGCCCGGCGGGGGTCTATGAGATTATGGAAAATAATGACGGTTCAAAACGCTTCCAGATCAATGCAGCCAACTGTGTGCACTGCAAGACCTGTGACATCAAGGATCCGTCCCAGAACATCACATGGGTAACACCGGAAGGTGGTGGTGGTCCAAATTACCCGAATATGTAAGGTAATCATCAGATAAAAAATAAACCCGCTTTTAAGTGGGTTTATTTATGGATAAATATTAATAATTTCAGTTCCTGTCCATTCATCTATTTAATTAAGCAGATTTTTGAAATTTTATTTTCTAAATAAGACAAATGTTTGAGCTCATCAGTCCTTGGTATTTTTAGCCACCTTTCTTCACTAAATAATGAAATTCTTTATTGCCATTTTCATCCAGACGTTCTTCCTGCAAGAGCAACTCATGCCCCAAATGCATACAGAATTTTGGAATATCCCACGACGTTGAATTATCCGTGGCAAACACCTCAACTACATCACCTGCCTTGGATTTACGGATCGCCTGATGCAACATCATTACCGGCTCAGGACAACGCAAACCTCGGGTATTCAATTGCAGACTTGGAATAATTTCAGTTGGGGACATCGATAGACTCAGGATGGAAAGACCGTCATATTTTAGCATAAAGCTGCGATTACATTGCTGCTTTGCATACGTGGCCAGTTTTAAAATCAGCGCTGACTCACGCGATCAAGACTGTGCATCATATTTACAATAGACAAGCGTATTTTCTGCGGTATGATAAAACCACGTTTTTTTAGATATTAAGAGTCTTCAGGAAAAATCATGCACGAGGAATCAGGCCCGTCGTGGGGTATGCGCGGCTTACGCAAATGGCTGGGAACTGCACCCGAAACTCGCGACGAACTGCTAAAATTAGTACAAGATTCACGTCGATTTTTAGAACCCGATACTGTTGCCATGCTTGAGGGCGTTCTTGACCTCCCGGCAACCAAAATTCGTGAAGTCATGACGCCTCGCACGTCCATGATCAGCTTGCAGGAAGATGACCAGCTGCTGGATATCCTGCATGTACTGGTCGAGTCTGCGCATTCACGTTTTCCGGTATTTTCATCCGATCAGACCGATAATGTAGTCGGCATTCTATTGGCCAAGGATTTATTGCCTTTTCTGACTGAACCAACGGCCAAGGTCGATATTCGCGCGCTCATGCGTCAACCTTTGTTTGTTCCGGAAAGTGCCCGCTCCGATCAGGTGCTGCGCATGTTAAAGAATACCCAGACGCATATTGCGGTGGTGATTGATGAATACGGTACGACTTCGGGTCTGGTGACACTGGAAGATATTCTGGAAGAAATTGTCGGTGAAATTGAAGATGAACATGACAATGCTGACGAAGAAGCATACTACATTGTTCCGGATAACGACCCGACTACCGCCAATACCTGGGTAGTCCAAGCCCTGACTCCGATTGAGTATTTCAATAATATGCTGGATGCGACTTTCCCTGATGATGAAGTGGAAACCATGGGCGGCTTGTTATTACAGGAAATTGGTCTGGTGAGTGACCTTGAAGGTCAAACCATTGAACTGGAAAACTGGCAATTTACCATTCTTGAGGCGGATTCACGCTCTATTCATCTAATTCGAGCCGTGCGCCAATGAGAGCATATTTCGATAAGCTGTTGAGTTCGTCTCAACAGCAAAAACCTTTGCCGCTAATCTATCCTGTTTTAATTGCCTTATTTGCAGGTGCTATCTTTAGTTTGGCACTAGCCCCTTATCATTACTGGTGGCTGGCGATTCTGTCTCCAGCACTGCTCTATGCTTGCCTGCGCGGACGTAGCGCAAAACAGGCCTTTGGCATTGGCTGGGCTTATGGGATTGGCTTGTGGTTTGTCGGCGCATTCTGGCTGTATACCTCAATTCATGTCTATGGCGATACCAGTGCATTTCTCAGCGTCGTGATGATCCTGATTATGGCGCTAGTGATGGGTCTGTTTAGTGCCGTTCAAACGTTTGTCTATCGCTGCTTTTTCCCGGAAACACCTTTAACCTTTGCCCCGCTCTGGGTGCTGTTTGAATGGTCCAAGACCTGGGTCTTTACCGGATTCCCATGGCTGTTTGCTGGTTATGCCTTTACCGAACGCCACCTAGATGCTTATGCGCCATTATTCGGGGTGTTTGGGGTATCTTTCGTGGTGATCATTCTGGCCTGTGCGCTGGTTGAGATCCTGAATAGACGCCTGTTCTGGGCCATTCCTTCCGCCATCTTGTTACTTGGTGCATGGGGCGCAGCACAGCTGACGTTTGTTGAGCAAAAAAATCAAAAGCCTTTAACGGTTTCCCTGATTCAGGGCAATATTCCGCAAGACTTGAAATGGCTGACTGAATATCAGGTAAAGACCTTATTGATTTATGCCAATTTGAGTAAAACCGAATGGGGCCGTGATCTGATCGTCTGGCCGGAATCTTCGATTCCCATGTTCCAGACTGATATTGAAGCCTTTCTGGAGGCCATGAAAGTACAAGCTGAAAAATCAGGCACTGCATGGGTGACCGGCATTCCATATTGGGATTTAGCCGAATCGCAGACTGCGGGCTATCCAAAATATTACAATAGTATTATGGCCAGTGGCGATGAATCCGATGGCCTATACAAGAAGCAACGACTGGTTCCCTTTGGTGAATATATCCCCTTATCAGGCTGGCTGAGCTGGGTCTTGCCAGGTCTGCAAAATGATCCTTCCATGAGTGGTTTTACCCGGGGCGCAGATCATCAAAAACCATTGAATGTGAAAAATCATCCATTGGGTTCTGCAATTTGCTATGAAGTGGCCTACCCGAATTTGACCCGTCGCAATGCCAGCCAAAGTGATTTTCTGGTGACCGTGTCTAATGATGCTTGGTTTACGGGTACGGCAGGACCCTTACAGCATCTGCAAATGGTGCAAATGCGTGCTAAAGAAAATGGCCGCTGGTTTATCCGCGCCACCAATACCGGTGTGACCGCCTTTATTGACCACAATGGCCACATTGTGAAAAAAGCCCCAGTGGATCAGGAAGCGGTATTACGTGGTGAACTTCCAGCCATGCAGGGTGAAACGCTGTATATGAAACTCAGCGATTGGCCAGTGATGATCTTCTCAGTTCTGCTTTTGCTTATTGGATGGCGCTTCCGTCCACGTAAAGTGGATGTCAGCTTTAAGTCAAGAAGATAATTTCTTCAAGTCCCTCTTTTACAAAGAGGGATTTAGGGGATTCCTGAATATAGCACCTTATCAATCCCTCCTAAGCTCCCTTTATGAAAGCGAAGAACACTCAAGACAATAAAAAACCGAGGTCAATGCCTCGGCTTTTTATTACATTCAAATTTAAAACTGTGAAGCCAGATAACACAACATACTGGCAAGTGACAGCATCGGCACATGACGATAGAGCTTAACCAGTGTCTGCTCAAATACTGAACCTTGTTCGGCTTGAATGCGAACTACACTCGCGTTTAATGCGGACCAGAAACATAGGGCCAATAAACTGCTCATCAAGCTGATAGCAAAAAAGGCCACCATAATCTGGCTGCTGCCTTCGGTGCTCTGCCATAAATGGACGATTCCCTGACTGATCGGCAGCATGCTTAAAACCAGAAGAACAGATTTCAGCATCGACCAATGAAATTGATTGATTTCATCTCCCAAGATAAATGCTTTCATGTGCTTCTCCGTTGGCGAGTCAAGTGCCATTCAGATCATTATGAGCTTTTTTAAATAAATAGAAAGTGTATGTTTATTCATATTTTACGAGAATTGTAATAGATAAATATGTGAATAATTCTTATTATAACTCGCATATCAATTTTATTATTTCATTATTATAAATATCATTAACTTACATTATATTTAATAATTAAGAGTTATTATCACTTCACTTCGTATTGAAATAGCCTATTAAGTGAAGTGATATATGTCATCTATCGAGAATTTATAATGATTCTCAATTAAGGCTGATAATAAATATCGGCATCTGTTCCTTCACCACCCGATTGACCATCTGCACCAAATGAATACAGATCGAAGCTGCGGCCATCGGTGCCCGGAATCACATATTGCAGTTCATTATCCCAGCTGTCTTTTGGAAAACCGCCCTTGACATAACCGCCTGGCACCCAGTTTTTTGCAGTCGCTGGCTGATTCACCAGTGCATCCAGACCGCCTTCCTGCATACTTGGATACTTGCCATTGTCCAGCTTGTATTGATCCAGTGAACCTGCAATGCTCTGCAACTTGATCACGGTGGTATCTACTTTGGCTTTTTCACCGCGTCCCATCACATTCGGAACAATCAGCGCAGCAAGCACACCGAGAATAACAATCACCACCATGACTTCGATTAAGGTAAAGCCCGTCTGTTTATTTAATTGATTCCTTTTCATTCAATCTCTCTCATTTATTTGCATCATTCAGAATTTCCACTTGAATCTTGATCACAGCAAAATTCTAACTGGCTTCTGTTTAAATCATATTATTCATATTCACAATTGGCAGCATCACTGCAATCACAATCACCAAAACAATACTGGCCATCAATACCAGCATTAAAGGTTCCAGCAAGGCCAGTAAAGTTGAAATCAGGGTGGTCACTTCGCGATCCTGCATCTGTGAAGCACGTTCCAACATGCGGTCCAGTTCACCAGACGCTTCACCACTTTTGATCATTTGTACCATCATCGGCGGGAAATAACCACTGCGTTCCAGTTGGGTCGCCAGGTTGCCACCTTCTGTCACCTTTTCTGCCGCCAGATTGACAGAATCCCGGATCACCCAGTTATTACTGACTGCAGCACCAATGCGCAGTGCATCGACCAGCGGCACGCCAGACTGGGTCAAAATGGATAAGGTACTGGCAAAACGTGCGGCATTAATCCCGCGTGACAATTTGCCGAATAAAGGTAATTTTAAGGTCAGACGGTCAAAGGCATAATGCCCGGCGGTGGTTCTTAAAAACCGGACCAACAGGAAAATCCCCAAAGCACCACCAATCAATAAAAATGGCCAAGAAATGCGGATAAAATCACTGGCTTTCATCAAGGCCACGGTAATCCACGGTAAGGCGTCTTTACTCTGATCAAAAGTCTTGACGATATCCGGCACCACATAGGTCATCAGCCCCATCACGATCGCAAAGGACATCAGCATCAGGATAATCGGATAGACCATTGCACCCTGAATTTTTTTCTGCATGGCAAACCGGTTTTCGGTATAGTCAGCCAACTGATCCAGAATCAGGTCCAGATGTCCGGAACGCTCACCGGCCGCAATCGTAGCAATATACAGTTCAGGAAAACGTCCGGATTGCTGCAAACCCTGCGCCAGACTATGCCCTTCTAGTACCTTGGAGCGAACCGACATCAGCAGGTTTTGTACATGCACTTTTTCGCTTTGCTTGCCGACGGCGCGGATGGCTTCTTCCAGCGGAATCGCGGCAGCGACCAGCACAGATAGCTGCCGGGTCATGAGGGCCAGATCGTAGGCGGTGATGCTTTTTTCAAACCATTTTCGACGATGCTGCTGGTCTTTTTTTTCGACAGGATCAACAGAGACCGGAATAAGTGCTTTATCCCGTAATTGTTGCCGGATCTGACGTGCAGAATCCCCCTCCAGCACGCCTTTTTGCTGCTTTCCTGAAGCATCAAGCGCAATAAACTGATATGCAGGCATTGTAATGCTCTAATTTTCCAAAATTTTGCTTAACGCTGTTGCGTCAGACCACCGAAATCATTCATATTCTTTGATATAAATTATCTGCTCACTCTAACATAATCGAACTTTAAGCACGACGAAATTTCTTCAGGATCTCCACCCCAAGATATGCAAAATTCTCACACCGATTCCAGTCTACTTTATCGCGTACGCGTTGCTGTACCTGTGCATGTATTTGATTGTTTTGATTACACAATGAGTGCAGAACAATTTGAACAGGCGCAGATTGGCGCACGTGTACTGGTATCGTTTGGTCGGCAGAATCTGGTCGGGGTGATTATCGAAAAACTGCCTGCAGACACTCCTCTCGACCCACGCTTTAAGCTTAAGGCAGTAACCGAACTGCTCGATGAACGCGCCATTATAGATGCCAAAGTTTTAAGTTTGTTGACATGGTCAGCGCAGTATTACCAGTTTCCGATCGGTGAAGTCGTCCACAGTGCCCTGCCGACTCTGTTGCGTCAGGGTAAGCCTTATAACCTGCTGGCCCGTACCTGGAAATTACTGGACCCTGATGCCGAGGCCAAAGTACGCCGTTCGGACAAGCAGCAGGAAGCTTACCGGATTTTAAAACTGCATCCGGTCGGGACCACTGAAAATGTGCTGAACATGGCCGGGATTGAAACCGCGACCTTAAAAGCGCTGGAGAAAAAAGAGATTTGCGCCTGTGTGCTGGAGCCACAAGATTTCAATCCGCAGCCGATGCAGCTGGCACAAATGCCGCTGACCGCCAATCCTGAACAAAAACATGCAGTCGAACAGGTATTAAAATATCGCAATCAATATCAAGCTTTTTTACTGGATGGTCTGACCGGCAGCGGTAAAACTGAAGTGTATTTGCAGATCATGGAACAGGTACTGAAACAGGGCAAACAGGTGCTGGTGCTGGTGCCGGAAATCGGCCTGACGCCGCAAACCATCAGCCGTTTTCAGTCCCGTTTTCATTGCCATATTGCGTTGCTGCATTCCGGGCTGAATGATTCCAAACGGCTACAAGCCTGGCAATCGGCAGAAACCGGCAAAGCCTCAATCGTACTCGGTACACGTTCCGCCATTTATACTCCCATGCCGAATCTGGGCCTGATCATTCTGGATGAAGAACATGACTTGTCCTTTAAACAGCAGGAAGGCTTCCGCTATCATGCCCGAGATGTCGCCCTGTACCGCGGCCATTTACAGCAATGTCCGGTAATCTTAGGGTCAGCCACACCAAGCATTGACAGTTATGCGCTGGTGCAACATGGCAAGATGCAGGCGCTAGAGCTGAACCAGCGTGCCGGCACGGCCTTGATGCCCAAAATCCATATTCTGGATTTAAAAGTCGCACAGAAGCAGCATGGGATTAGCCTGCAATTGATTCAGGACATCAAAAAGCGCCTGGAGAAAAAGGAACAGGTGCTGATTTTTTTAAACCGCCGTGGCTATGCTCCCGTTCTGCTTTGTGGCAGCTGTGGCTGGCAGGCGCAATGTCCGCACTGTGATGCCAACTTCACTGTACACCGCCAGCCTTATCAGCATCTGCATTGCCATCACTGCGGCACTATTCACCGCATGCCGGAACACTGCCCGCAATGTCAGCATCAGGAACTGGTTACACTGGGTATGGGCACCGGCAAAGTCGAAGAACATCTGAATGAACTCTTTCCGGATTTTGAGGTGATTCGGGTCGACCGCGATTCCACCAGTCGGGTCGGCAGCTGGCAGAAAATCTATGACAAGATTCAGAAAAGCGAACCGGCGATTCTGCTCGGCACCCAGATGTTGGCCAAAGGCCATCATTTTCCTTATGTGACGCTGGTCGCCATTCTGGATATTGATTCCGGTCTGCTCAGTGTGGATTTCCGTGCTACTGAACGGACTGCACAACTGATTGTGCAGGTGGCAGGCCGTGCCGGACGTGGTGAACACAAAGGTGATGTCTATCTGCAAACGCTCAGACCAGATCATGCCCTACTGAATACCCTGGTCAATGAAAATTATCGCGTATTTGCCCAGCAAACCTTAAAAGAACGGCAGATGGCCAGAATGCCGCCCTACCGTTATGCCATCCTGATTCGCTGTGAATCCAAGGATCAGGCACAAAATACCGAATTCTTACAGAAACATGCGGCCGCACTCAGGCAATATCCTGATCTGGCGCTGGACATCTGGGGACCGATTCCTGCACCCATGGAACGTAAGGCCGGACGCTATCAGTCGCATATGGTGCTATTGGCAGCGGATCGTCCACGTTTGCATTACTATGTGCGTAGCTGGTGGCAAAACATGCTGCATGACAAACCTTCTAGCATGAAGCTCACGCTGGACATCGACCCTCAGGAACTGAGCTAAAAGATATTGCGCCTGAGGATCGATCTGGAATACGAAACTGCAAGTCTGGATCAAGAATAAATTTAGGGCAGGAAAATGTCGATACTGTTACAAATAACACTGGTTCTGGTCATTGCACTGTTGATAGTGCCACTGAGTAAAAGGCTCAGATTGCCAAGTGTGCTGGGCTATCTGTTAACAGGGATCATCTTAAGTCCAAGCCTTTTGCACTTGATTCAGACACCCGAAGTCATGAGTAGTTTCATGCAAGTCAGCCTGATGGCACTGATGTTCTGGATCGGCCTGCAACTCAGACCACAACGCATTGTGCAGATTAATCCCTCCCTGTGGATGATGGCTGCTTTACAGGTACTAATCAGCACCCTGATTTTCACGCTCATGGCCTGGGTTTTCCTTCAGCAAAGCCTACTCGCCAGCATTGTAATTGGACTCGCCGGCAGTTTGTCCGCCCTGACTTTGGTGATTCAACATCTCAATCATCAGGAACAGTTCACCACCAGCTATGGTCAGCAAGCCTATTCGATTCTGCTGATTCATGCTCTGTTGGCCATTCTGGTGATTGCAGCCATTCCCTTATTTGCCGGGATTCGCTCGACCGAACATGGCGTGGCCTACTTTGCTGCCCTCATCGCGACGTTAAGCGGTCTGTTCCTGTGTAATCGTTACTTGATGCAGCCGTTGTATCGCTGGATTGCTAAAAGTGGCAGTCACGAACTGCATGCGATTGTAGCGATTGCGGTGACCTTGGCATTGTTGGTGTTAATGAATACCCTCGGCCTGAATCTATTTCTCGGTGCCTTATTTGCCGGCATTTTACTGGCAGATTCAGATTTCCGGCCTGCGGTAGAAAGCGCGATTCGGCCTTTTCAGGGTCTGTTGATGGGCCTAGCCTTTATCAGTCTGGGCATGTCACTGCACTTAACTGATCTGCTCAATTTCCCTTGGATGATTCTCGGTGGCACCCTCATTTTAATCTTGGGCAAGTTTGCAATCAACCTGGCATTGGCGCGTTATCATCAAAATAGCTGGCGCAATAGCACCTTGTTAGCAGCCAGTCTGGCACAAGGTGGCGAATTTGCCTTACTGGCACTGGTGATTGCGGTTTCCGACCAGATTATTGCGGCTGATCTGCTCTCTCCCTTGCTGTGGATGGTGAGTTTTTCCTTGCTGCTGACCCCCGCATTTTATTGGTTATTGCACAGTCAGATCTTACCGCGTCTGGATCGCCACAATCATCTGGCAGCGACTTTTGAAACTGATATTAATCCTCAAGCCCATACACCAATCCTGCTGATTGGCTTTGGTCGCTTCGGACAAATCATCGCCCGCATTCTACTGCAACAGCAACACGCCTTTAGTGTCATGGACAGCACTGTGCCAGCCACTGAGCTTCTGGCGCAGTACGACATCCCTTTCTATCAGGCAGATGCGACAGAACCGGCAGCCTTGATGCAGGCAGGGGTTGCCACGGCGCAACAGGTCATTGTCGCCATTGATGATATTGAAGACTCGATGCTGATCGTGCGGCATCTGCGGCTGAATTATCCTGAAATCAGTTTATGGGTACGTGCCCGTGACCGGCATCATGTGCATTTATTACAGGATTTGGGCGTGAAACACATCTGGCGTGAAACTTATCTTTCCGCCTTGGAACTCAGTCAGGCCTTACTAAACCAGCTCAATCCTGACCTCGAAAATAGCCAGCAACAGATTCAAAACTTCCGCGAACAGGATGAGAAACTGCTCAACAGCCAATATCATCTGGATCCGGATGAACATCCAAATTATGAAAATCAGCATAGTAGTTTGGCTGAACTGGAGCATCTGTTTACCCAGGATCAACGCCATAAAGTGCAAAAACAGGCTAAACAGCAGCAACAGGATACAAACGGCGCAGGAATTGATACGTTAAGAGATGAACTGTCCTAACTTGTGTTTTACAATAATGACACCATTAAAGCAGGGTTATGGAGAATTTTATGTCTGATTTACGCCAACGCTTTTTTATTGAAGATAGCCCTGTTCGTGGTGAAGTGGTGCATCTTGAAGAAGCTTTACAAACCATTTTAGCGCAACGTGACTATGCACCTGCAGTTAAAATTCTGCTAGGTGAAATGCTCAGTGCCACTGCACTGCTGGCCAGCACATTGAAGATTAAAGGGCGTATCAGCCTGCAAATTCAGGCATCAGGCACATTTAAATGGGCTATGGCTGAATGTAACCATTTGGGTGAAGTTCGCGCTCTGGCTGACTATGAAGAAGATCCGCACTTTCTGGTCGGTGAAGACAGCAGTACCGTGTTGAAATCACTCACCTCTCCGGTGCTGTTCATCAATATCGAACCAGAATTTGGTGAGCGTTATCAGGGAATTGTACCCCTTGATAAAGAAAATCTGGCGGGCTGTCTGATGCAATATTATGACCTTTCTGCACAGATTCCGACGCGTATTGTACTGGCAAGTGACCATCAGCGTGCAGGTGGTTTACTGATTCAGTTGTTGCCACGTAATAGTGAAGAAGAACAACGCCGGGTAGATGAAGACCTATGGCCACGTCTGACCATGCTCACAGAGACCCTGAAAACTGAAGAGTTAGTCGGTTTGCAAGCTACTGATATTCTGTACCGTTTATATAACGAAGAAGAAGTGCGTCTGCCAGATACGGAAGTGTTGAAGTTTGGCTGTACCTGCTCTAAAGAGCGTTGTGCAGTCGCTTTACAGCAAATCGGCGTAGAGTCGATCCGTGAAACGCTGGAATTTCAGAATCCGATCGAAATGGACTGTCAGTTCTGTAATAGCCAATATACTTTTACCGCTGAAGAAGCCTTGGGTCTATTTGGTAAACACCTGAGCTAAGCAGTTCGAATCCTTAAGTTTAAAAGCATTCCTAGGAATGCTTTTTTTTATATTTTAAAACCTATGGGACTGAGTTCAACAGAGCGTATTCTCCTACAGTAGAAAACCTGTCTACCCCCTGAATCAAACTCTCCTGTAAATCCAATCCAAAAATTCCAGTTAAATTATAAGATTATTCACATTAACAAAACCTAAATATTCATCATTTTCAAAAAATTATGAGAAAGACTGCACAGTTCATAGTCTTGATTTAATTATGCTTTTAAAATAAATTAGAGCAATAATTCTAAAATGAATACATCATCAATTTAACAGGTATGTTATGAGAAAATTATTGAATACTCTAGTAATGGGGATGAGTTTAGCCGCAGTTTCTAGTTTGGCCTTTGCCTATGAAGATCCGTTATTGGGTAAATGGAAAACTATCGATGATCAGTCTGGTTATTCTCGTGCGGATGTGGAAATTCGCAAGAAAGCAGATGGCAGTTATGAAGGGGTGATTGTCGAAACACGCAGCCTGCCTAGCGCAGAAAAAATGGGGATCTGTCATAAATGTCCAGGTCAGCTCAAGAACAAGCCTTTTCTAGGCCTGCCGTTTATCTGGGATTTTAAGGCAGATCCGAAAAAGCCGCGGGAATACCATGATGGCAAAGTGCTTGATCCGATCAGTGGCAAAGTTTACAAAGGTAAAGCACGCTTAAGTGCCAATGGCAAACGTCTGACCTTGCGTGGTTATGTCGGGGTATCGGTAATTGGCCGCAGTGTAACCTGGGTAAAATATTAATTTCAGAAATATTTTCAAAGCCCCTGTATCAGGGGCTTTTTTCTTTGTCATGATTTGAAACAATAAGGTACAAATAAAAACTGTTTTGGGGCAGGCAAAGTCATAATAATGGATTGAAGACGGTTATTTTTTATCCATTTATGATGATCAATCTTCAGCCTCGTTCAATTTTGCCCTTTGGTCTGCTTTACAGACTTCATATGGCACCCTCTATTCAACACAGGAAAGTGATTGAATACGCTTTGTCGATAACACATAAAATTATAAAAACCATTTCAGCTTTAACCTTCTTTGCCTCGCATGCTGCTGATAAAGATCCAGTCAGACCGACTGATTCATCAACTACCAGCGCATCCCGACTCTTGACTCATGATCATTTGAGTCATCACTCTGAGTCTGCATGTCCAAGGATTGGAAAGCGTTCTATTTTAGCACCTTCCCTTTCTCCGGATTTTGCACACTTGGCTGTTTAAGGAGTAGACCCATGACTACGATTCAGTACCAAGAAAGTTTTTCCCAAGGTTATACCCCCTCAGAAATTATAGACGATCGTTCATTTGACTTGATCCACTTTGCAGAAGCGTGTGGACAAAGCCCGGAATGGGTCATGCAGTTAATTGAACATGGAATTTTACCAAATCGTTCTACAACCCCGACCAGCACTTTCCTCGGTGAAGATATCTCGCGTGCACAACGCGCCTATCGCCTGCAACGCGATTTTGATGCCTCATTTAGCGCCGTTGCCATGATGCTGGACCTCATTGATGAAGTGCAGGAGTTACGTCGCGAGGTCAAACATTTGCACTTCAAGTAAATCCTTTTCATGTTCTGTCGATCTGCATTTTTCAGTGCAGATCAGAACATATTTATATTTAATTTTATGATTAGAGTATAAGAATCCCTATGAAAACCAAAGATTGCAATAAGAAAATCAAATACATGTTTCCCGAATACCGCGACTTGATTGTGCAACTTCGCGAGGAAAATCCCTATTTTGCCAAGTTATTCGAGGAACATAATGAGCTGGACAAAGAAATCAGCCAGCTTGAACTTGATCCAGTCAATCATATCAACAATGATATTGAGGCGATCAAGCGTAAAAAACTGAAATTAAAAGATGAAATTTACCGTCTGTTAAAAAGCTCTGAAGCGGATCCTTTGACCTGAGATCAACTCGGCATCACATTCAGACCAATACTGACGCATAAAAAAAGCCCTAAGCCAGCCAAAGTAAAAACTTTGATCAAGCTCAGGGCTTTTTTATTGTTATTCACATGAGTTTTCCCATGTGAATAGTTTAAGAATTAAACTTGTTCGATGTCTTTCATCGTCAATTTGATACGACCACGGTTATCAACATCCGCAACCTGTACTTTCACTTCTTGACCTTCTTTCAATACATCTGCCACGTTCGCAATGCGTTCGTTTGAGATTTGAGAGATGTGAAGCAAGCCATCAGTACCTGGAAGGATATTTACGAACGCACCGAATTCAACGATACGAATCACTTTACCTGTATAAATTGTACCTGGCTCGATTTCAGCAGTAAGTGCCTGGATCTTAGCAACTGCAGCTTGCGCAGCCGCTTTAGTTTCACCAAATACGCGAACTGTACCGTTATCTTCGATATCGATCGCTGCTTTAGTTTCTTCAGTAATCGCACGGATTGTCGCGCCGCCTTTACCGATCACATCACGGATTTTATCCGGGTTGATGTTGATCACCTGGAAGGTCGGTGCGTGCATCGAAATTTCAGGACGCGCACGTGAAATCACCTGGTTCATCTCATTCAAGATGTGCATACGACCCGCATAAGCTTGGTTCAATGCAGATTCCATGATCTCTTCAGTGATGCCTTCGATCTTTATGTCCATTTGTAGCGCAGTAATACCGTTTGCAGAACCCGCTACTTTAAAGTCCATGTCGCCCAAGTGATCTTCATCACCCAAGATGTCAGAAAGAACTGCGAAACGCTCGCCTTCTTTCAC
The DNA here is from genome assembly GCF_056642055.1 of Acinetobacter sp. 129952. The sequence goes on from NZ_JBWVSU010000003.1 coordinate 13,873, forward strand.
TAGACCCATCGCAATACCTGCAACTGGTGCTTTAAGTGGAACACCAGCATCCATCAATGATAATGAAGCACCACATACAGACGCCATTGAAGATGAACCGTTAGATTCAGTGATGTCAGATACGATACGGATCACGTATGGGAAGCGGTCAGCCGCAGGAAGTACAGCTTGAACACCACGACGTGCCAGACGACCGTGACCGATTTCACGACGCTTAGGACCAGATTCACGACCCGTTTCACCTACAGAGTATGCAGGGAAGTTGTAGTGCAACATGAAGTTGTCAGTTTTGGTACCTGCAAGAGTATCAACCATCAACGCATCACGTGTATTACCCAAAGTCGTTGTGACCAAGGCTTGAGTTTCACCACGTGTGAACAATGCAGAACCATGAGCACGATCTAGAACGCCTACTTGTACGTCGATTGCACGAACAGTTTTAGTATCACGACCATCGATACGTGGCTTACCAGACAGGATGTTGTCACGTACAGTACGGTATTTAAGGTCTTCGAACAGCTCATTTACTTCTTCTGCAATGCCCGTTTCGTCATTTTCAGGAACGAACTGTGCAACTGCTTCTGCATAAAGCGCGTCAAGTGCCGCATAACGGTCTTGCTTAACTGCAATCGTGTACGCTTCAGAGATTTTCGCTTCGAATGCTTCTTTCAATTTACCAAGAAGTTCTTCATTTTTAACTGGAGCAACCCAAGTTGATTCAACCGCGCCTGCAGCTGCAGCAAATTCTTTGATCGCTTGGATCGCAATTTGCATTTCGTCATGACCGAACAAAACAGCGCCCAGCATTTGGTCTTCTGAAAGCTCTTTCGCTTCAGATTCAACCATCAATACTGCAGTTTCAGTACCCGCAACAACAAGATCAAGATCAGACTCTTTAAGTTGTTCAAGGTTCGGGTTTAGGATGTATTCACCGTTGATTAAGCCAACGCGCGCACCACCAATCGGACCACGGAAAGGTGTACCAGCGATAGACAATGCAGCTGAAGTACCTAACATTGCAGCAATGTCAGCATCCATGGTTTTGTCAGAAGAAATCACAGTGGCTGTTACTTGAATTTCGTTGAAGTAACCTTCTGGGAACAACGGACGAATTGGACGATCGATTAAACGAGAGATTAAAGTTTCAGCTTCAGACTGACGGCCTTCACGCTTGCCATAACCACCCGGGATACGACCAGCAGCATATTGCTTTTCTTGATAGTTTACAGTCAATGGGAAGAAGTCTTGACCTGCTTTTGCTTTAGGTTGTGCCACAACAGCAACAAGTACTTGTACGCCGCCCATGGTGATCACAACAGTGTTTGCCTGACGGGCAACACGACCTGTTTCCAGGATAACGTTGTGCTGACCGAATTGGAATTCTTTACGAATAATATTAAACATTGACATGTTTTATTTTTTCCTAGTTCTTGTGAACAATTATTCTAGTGGAGACCCCTAAGGTTTGGCATTCATGACCATATGGACGAGTAAATGACAAAGCTTAGAAGCCGACCTCACCAGATTAAATACTATTTTTAAACACAAAGAAGGAGCGAAACATTCGCCCCTTCCACTGGCTCAGCGCAAAGCTAAGCCGACTTTAGTTTTCAGTAATACAGCACAAAGCATGCAATACACCCGAAAATAAAGTTTAAATCGAATTAACGACGTAAACCTAAAGCACCGATCAATGCTACATAACGACCGTGGTCTTTACCGTTAAGGTAGTCAAGTAGTTTACGACGTTGGTTAACCATACGGATTAGACCGCGACGGCTATGGTGGTCGTGTTTGTGCTCTTTGAAGTGACCTTGTAAGTCATTGATTTGAGCAGTTAAAAGAGCTACTTGAACTTCTGGTGAACCAGTGTCGTTTTCAGCGCGAGCGAATTTAGCCATGATCTCTGCGCGATCTGCGTTAGTTAAAGCCATTCGATTTCTCCGAGATGCTTGTATATTTTGATAAAAATCAAAGTGATGAGAATTCAAAACCTTGACTGCCGTGCATCACTACAGCAAGTTGCATATTTTAAGGGAAAACGCATCAAATTGCAAAAATAGATCCAGATTTTTGCATGGTTTTGGTTGCTCATTGATACAGCTCAGATCCGATGACTCTTGTTCCTTAAAGATTCAGGTTTTGCATTATTTTAATGAAATAAATCCAGAATAAATTAAATATAGAAACTCCTTTGAAAAGCCCGCAAACCCTTTAGCTCGCTTGAATCTTCAGCTACTCCCCATAGAAAATGGATAAAAAAAAGCCCGAGTAAACTCGGGCTTTTTGGCGCTGTAGTTCTTTCTCTTATCATTATTATTTATTGTATTATTATGGCGTTTTACGCTTATTATTATTTTCAAACATCCTGTTGAAAAATCATCTTCCTTGTGTGGTAGATTTTGCCATATTCCCACCAGACAACTAGAGGTATTTGCCTCATTTTGCTGTAAGCCATTTCGTACATCACAGGGTGAAAATTTGCATAATGTTACATAGCTCTCGTTTTATTTAACGCTATTTACTTAAGTTTACTGGCTAGGGCTGAAAATTTTTGCTAAGAAATTAGGATAAAAATCCAGCAAGCTTCCTATAAAAAAATCAGGATATAAAAAAGCCTTGTAGTCTCTCCCAAAACTACAAGGCTTAGCGGCTGTAAGTTTCCTCTTTCACTTACTTCACTGTAAGTTCGCTGTCTACCGACATTATTATTATCATTATGCGATTATGCTCAACTTTCCCTGTTGAGTTATTTTGTAGAACCAATCTTCTCAAAAACCGAGCAAAAGCTCTATGCGTCAATTTCCTGAATCCTTGTAAGCTTTTACCTACAAGATTTGATTATTTTTGCCAATTAAATTACTAGATTGTTCAATGATTTTTTGGCTCAAACCACTTTTCCGGGTAGTTTTAACACAAAGTGCTTGTGTAAAAGCATCATAATCTACCAATAAACTGACCACTTTTTTGGCTCGAGTAATTGCAGTATAAATCAACTCTTTGCTCAATAAATTTTTTGCATATTGATCCAGCACCACTGCCGTATGGGAAAATTCTGAACCTTGAGATTTATGAATGGTCAGTGCAAAGGCGGTTTCTATACTTTTGGGTAGACGGGTGGCTAAGACCCATTTTTCCAAACTCGGGAAATACACTTCAAACTGACGCTGACCAGAGTGATCACGTAAAAAACAGATGCCAATATCACCATTGGACAGGCCCAACTGATAGTCGTTATAGCTCATCATGACGGGTCGTCCAACATACCAGTCGCCCTGTTTCAACTGACCTTGGGCGGCTAGAAAACGTTGCTCAATTTGCAGGTTGATCTTGATCAGACCCAAATCACCAGAACGGATTGCTGTTAAAATCCGGTAATCATCAAAAGTTTTGACTACCTGTTGCACATACTGCTCAAAATCAGCTGAGTTTCGTTCTGTTTTTATGGCCTGTATATAAGCCTGATAACCATACATCAGCTGGTCATAATACTGATTCAAGTTATGCGCGGTCTGTTCGGCGCCAGCGAGCAGGTACTGCAGCTGCAACTGGTCGATTTCGACCTGATCCAAATCGATCGCCTGTAACTCACTGGCTGCCACGATTTGCTGCTCAAATTTCTGCAAGACGTGAGAAGGCTGATGATTCTGCTGGATAAACTCCGCCATTGCGCCAATCCTGGCTCCAGGCGCAAAACGCCGCGTGGTGATTAAATTGACCCGGTTATCTTCCAGAGTCGCTACTTGCTGTAAATCTGCCAATACCGTTCCCACATCCACAGAGGCCAGCTGATCTGCATCACCGAGTAAAATCAGCCGTGCATGAGACGGTACGGAGGCCAGTAACATCTGTGACAGGTTTAAATCCAGCATCGAGGCTTCGTCGACCACGATCACATCATAAGGCAGAGGCTGCTTGGCATGAAAGCGTGGCTGTCCGCGAGTGCCCAGACCCAATAAGCGATGCAGGGTGACCGGTTGTAACTGTTTTAATTGTTCTAGCTCAAACTCTTGTAACGCTTCACTGTGCAAGGCTTTTTGCAGTGCTTCTTTCATGCGCTGTGCGGCCTTTCCGGTAGGTGCTGCCATGGCAATCCGGATATTTGGCAAGGCTTCATGCAGGACCGCAATCATATGCGCCAAGGTATAGGTTTTACCGGTACCCGGACCGCCGCTAATAATATTCAGCGCCTGCCGCGCAACCATTTCCAGTGCCAATTTTTGCTGTGGATCTGACAATAAATTGCGATCACGTTCGGATAAATCAATAGCGGCAACCGGTTGGGCTTTAATCCGAGCAATATGTGAGGCTACTGCCTGTTCCAGTTGCCAATAGCGGTACAGATATAAATGCTGATCTGCACAAATAAATGGTGCAATTCCTGTACTTTGCTGACGGCGATCTAGAACCAGATTATGTAATAGGGCAACCTGCTGAGGATCAACTTCGATACAGCTATCCCCTGCCTGTATCGCCTCAAGCAGTTGCTGAATCAAGAATTTTGCTGCCGGATCAAATGTAGCCGTACTAAACGGCGGCTGACACAAATAGTCAATCCAGGCCATTAAATTGGAGTCTTGCTGCGACACGTGATTCTGCTCATTTTCCACACAGTTATCCTCAAAGTTATCCACAGGATAATTTTCTGTTTAATCTCTATATATTTTATAAAACTGCAAAATCATGCTGATTTTTTCTGCTCAAAATAGCCCAGTATTTGATCCAGTTTTTCTATGAATCCCAGGCTCGGTTGCCAATGATAAGCCCCTTGCTGCGCCTGTCCATTCATCCCGCGCAAATACAGATAGGTCGCGCCGCCCAATTGCTGCTGAATCGAATAACCCTGCATATTGGCACTCAGGTACCGATGCAGCGCCACCAGATACAAAGCGGCCTGCAACCAGTAACTGGACTGGCTCATATTCTGCTGAATTGCCTCAGCACTATAGTGCTGCTGATCAGGTCCGAGGAAGTTACTTTTATAATCGGCAATATGGTAGCGCTGACCATCGAAATACACCAGATCGATGGAACCGGTCAGATACCGCGCCGATTTGGCTTCATTAAAATCGCTCATGACCATGTCATGTTCGAGAAACAGCTGATGGATTTGCCAAATCTGCAAAGGGGCATCGGTCAAGGACAGATAAAAAGGAAATTCTGACAGATACTGTTTAGCCTCCAGCTGCGCCAAAGCAAAATCTACCTGAATCGGAGTGGCCAGAATGTCATGTACCCAGTCATGCATCAGGTTCAGCAAAATATCTTCTGTAATCTCGTCCAACAAGCCATCAAAAGCAGTCTGGAAAATACTATCCACATTCAGCGATTCAGTGCTTGCAGAGCGTGTGAGCTGGGCCATTTCCTGTTCAAAAAACTGGATAAAGGAGTCATCCTCCAGCCCATCGAAATACACCTGAAACTGACCTAAAAATTCTAGCAGACCCGAACGATCGAGCTGTTGTGCCGAGTGAAACAGCTGCTGCCATTGCTGGCGATAAGCTTTGCTTTGGTCATGCAGGCGAATTCCGGTCAATAACTTATAGTTCAGGCTGGACAATACGCGCTGCATACTATGACGCAATTCCTCGGCTTTGAAATCTGCCTGAGCTGTGGCCTGAAACAGGGTTCGCAGATTCACCACAGCGGCCTGATAATGCAGGGAAAAGGCCTGTTCCAGTACACTACGTATATGAAAAGCCTGTTCAAATTTTTCTTTCAGTTCCTGCCAGATTTGCGGTGCGGTATTTTTAAAACGGCGCCGGATTTCCAGATTCCAGTAACTGCTGTCCTGAAAATCGATATGTTCAAAAATGCTGTGCAAGAAAGTTCCGGCCACTGTACCTTTAGGAAAATTCAGCCTAATCCAGTCTAAGGGCACGGCTGCTGGCTGTTCTTCCAGACCGGTAAAATGAATTTCATCGGCGGCACTATCGGGCTGTTCTGAAGCCATGACTAGGTCATCCTGCAAGATATGTCCATGTAGCTGATGCTGTGACAAAGCCGTAAAACTGGTTTTGGTTCGCGGATAAAACTGCCGCTCTGGCAAAGGTTGCGCCCGCATGTCGACCTGATGATGGCTCGACTGCTCGACCAGACGCGGTGGTTCCTGAGACAGCGGCTGCTCGACCAGACTTAAAGCATGTTGAAACAGTTGATCTCCCTGACCACGCCAGAAGGCCAGCCCGGAATCGGACTGTGCGTTCTGGTCCTGCAGCATGGCATATACCCGGTGACTGGCACGGGTCAGCGCCACATACCAGAGCCGGTGGTTTTCGGCAGCATTACGCGCTGCATTCTGCAGAATCGCCTGCTCATGCAAATTCTTGTGATTGACTGCAATTACCCGGGATTGTTCCAGAATGTTGTCCTGTTTAGGCGCAGACAGGGAAAAATTCAGATTGCCTTTATGCACATCAAAAGCAGCATCTGCTCCCAATAAAAACACCACTTTAAATTCCAGCCCTTTGGAGGCATGAATGGTCATCAGCTGCACCCCATGATCCCCAGACAGCTTGCGTTCTTTTTCGCTGTCCTTGCCTGAAGGTGACTTAAGCTGGCGCAAATACCAGTGATAGAGTTTTTGCGCCCCCTGATAATATTCACTCTGCTGACTCAGCATCTCGGTCAGATGGCGCAGATTGACCACCACCCGCTCATTGTCCAGACTTTGACTGGCCACCAGATTGGTCCAGACCTGAAACAGGTTCAGTGCATAATTCCAGGCGGTCAAAAAGCCTTTCTCAAACCACATTTCCCGAATTATATCCAGATCCGCAATATAGCGACTGAGGCCTTCACTCTGGCTTTGCAAATCAATCAGTTTTTTCAGATTGAAGCCCAGCAGACGGGTTAGTAAAGCCCGCTTGACCTTGGCCTCATTGAAAGGATCCATAATCGCCGTCAATACGGCTGCGACATCCTGAGCGATTGGACTGGCGAACACGCTCTGTTTGGATTCTTTATAGCAGGGAATGCTCATACGCTGCAGGCGTTGCTTCACCTGTTCCAGCGCATAATGTCCAAATCCCAACACCGCAATATCATCTGCACTCAGGTTTTGCTGATGCTCCTGCTGCTGAAAGTACAATTGTTGCTGGGCGGACTGATTCAGCAACGCACGGATTTTCCAGGCCACCTGATCGGCTTCTACATCGGCTTCACCCAGCTGAATCCAGCGTAGCGGCTGTGGATTGCAGGCACCACTGTCGATGAGATCCGGATGCGGGCGACTACCGGCCTGAATCAAGGTGTACTGCACCTGTTCGCCAAAATCCATTTGCCGCTGGAACAGCGCATCAACCACTTCTACGAGTGGTTTGACTGACCGATGGTTCTGCATCAGGGTATATTCGCGGCCCTGTTTATGCAGCACATCGGCATGTGCCTTGTTATAGGTGAGCATATCGCCGCCACGGAAACCGTAAATTGCCTGTTTCGGATCACCGACCATAATCATGCAGCCGGACTGCACCCGGTTGGCATCACGCCAGATCTTGGCCAGCAAATCATCCTGATCCTGATTGGTGTCCTGAAATTCATCGACCAGAATCAGCGGATAACGTGCCTGCACAAACTGGGCAAAACGCTGTCCCTGCTGGCCTTGCAATGCTTCCGCCAATGTACGGATTTGCTGGGAAAAAGTGGTTTCACCCTGCTGCTGTAAGGTTTGCGGCAAACGGGTCTGCACACTTTGAATAATATGAAATTCCAGATAGGTCGTAAGCTGTTGCAGCTGCTCATCCAGATACTGTTTGACCTCGCACAGCGCATCAATTGCCACGATCAGACTATGTTGCAAAATCAGCTGTTGCTCTGCATCCGGACAGCTTTTGTTAAAGACCTGAGTGGTCGGCTGGAAATCGGTTTTCTTGCGGCGCAAATGGCACAGATTCAGTATAATCGGCTGCAATTCAGCATCAAAGAAACTCATTGTTCCTTGAGTTTTCAGGGCTGCGCTCCAGGTCATAAAGTTTTCACAAATTTCGGTTAACTTGGTCAAAAAACTCTTGTGAAAATACTTCGGACTTTCCTGACAATAACGCCGCATGACGGCAAGATCATGGTCCTGAATATTCACTAATTGACTGATGCAGGCTTCCAATTTGTTCAGGTCACATTCAGCCGCTTCGATCTTCCGAAAATGCTGCTTGCTGAAATTCAGGGCATCACGCACCAGCCCGGTATAATGCTCCACCGGTTTCAGCAGATTCTGGACATACAGATGATTGACCATATATTGTGGCTGTTGCTGAATCCAGTCACGCAGCACATCATGAATCAGCTGCTGGATATACAGATCCTGATCTTCGGTCAGTTCTGCACGTTCAATCTTGCCACTTTCAAATGCAAATTCACGTAACAGTTTCTGGCTAAAGCTGTCCAGGGTGCCGACAAACAGTTCGTCCAGCTGGTTCAGCACCAGACGTAAACGGCGACGGGCATAATCCAGCCGTGAACCATAATCTTTCAGCACCTGCTGAAATAAAGGATCGGTTTCATTCTGGATTTTTGCTGTGATTTCAACTGAATTGAGCTGCTGATGACGCTGGATATAAGCCAGCGTTTCCTCGACGCGAAGCCGCACCCGGTTTTTCAGTTCAGCCGTGGCCTTACGGGTAAATGTCGTCGCAATCACCTGATGCGGATAATACTGGTCCAGAAAAATCCGCACCATCAGACTGGATAGCGTATAGGTCTTGCCGGTGCCTGCCGAGGCTTCAATCCAGTGTAGGCCCCGAAACTTCATGTCCTGAATCGGATTGGTAGAAATGGCTGTTTGCGTCTGCTGCTTTAAGAAAGTCATACGACTATTTCACCCATTCCAGATGTTGATGAATTGGTGCATACAGGCCATGGGCAAAATCATGACAGCAGTTTTGCAAGGCCAGATCCGGATCCTGATCTTGCAAAATAAATTGCCAATCCTGATGCAAGACACTAGATTCATTCGAAGTCAATGGCTTAGCTGTTTTAGGACTATAACTGTTGTTCCAGGCTTCCAACAATTCCTGCATTTCCACAATGGTCATTTTACCCTGTTCATTCTCGGCCCACTGCCACTCTTTTTTCATCAGTAATTCTGCCGGCAAGACCAGCGGCTGCTGTTGACCAATTTCCCAGGCCTTTAACCAGAGCTGCAAATACTCATGTGCCTTGCTCGAACTCAAGCCAGAAAACTTCAGGGTTTTATTACTGAAAATGACAATGCGCTCCAGTTCTGGTGAGCGTGCATCGTCATTCAAGTAAGCCAGCCATAGCAGATACTCCAGCCAGATCTGGGCACGGCGTTTTTCCGAGGCCGAAGAGGATTGCATACTCAGCCAGTAGCTGCTGTGTGGAACCTGAGGCACGTTTATATGAATGATCAGTTCAGGACTGAACTGCAGGGATTGTTGGGTGACTGGCGTCAGTTCTTTGCCCAACTGTAGCAAACGTTCTTGCAATAACTGCTGTTCCTGCTGGCTGCCCAGCCAGGTGGCTTGCTGGGTTTTGCCCACCGGCAAACGGTCTAGCATCAGGTTTGGCTCAATCTCCTGCTCTTGTTGTAACAGGAAATCCCGTACCTGATACTGTTCCAGCTTGTTCAGTAATAGGGGTTCCCGGGAACTCGGCAAATCGGCATAGCGAATCGTGGAAACCCCGACACTTTTCAGGAATAGACGTGCCGGGAAAATCATATCGCGGATCCATTCATCGCCTTTGAGTACCCGGATTTCTTTTTGTTCTAGTGCCGGATAATGTGCATTAATCCAGCTGCTGCGTTTGCCTTCGGCGCTGCGGATATATTCTGCCACTGCAAACCACTGATCCTGATAACGTGGTGTCTGCATATCTGCGAATCCGGCTGGATCAAAAGGCTGCAAGGGATGTACATGATAAAGCTGCTGGATATGTTGAGCGACCGATAGACCATGAATATCCACCATCGGATCGACTTCGACATCCGGCTGTTCAGACTGGCAGATCAGCGCGATATGTTGAACCAGTTCCTGCAAGGCAGTGGATGGATCGCGAGCCTCACCATCCTCCAGATCAAAGCCATTATAGAACAGCCATAGATTTTCCTGTGCCAGCAGCAAGGCATCCAGAAAGGCGCCCTGCTCGTCATCCAGACGGGAACGGTCACCAAGTTGCGGCTTCAGGCTGCGCATCAGGTCAAACGGAACCTGTTGATTGCGGCTCGGAAATTTACCGCTATCCAGATTCAGCATCACCACCAGTTTATAAGGCAATGGCCGGATCTGCCCAATCTGGCTAAAAGTAATCTGTCCAGTCGGTTCGGCCTGATCCAGCTGCATCTCCAGGGTATTCTGAATTTCTTCCAGCACATAAGGCAGAGGCAGACTGAGTGCCACCAGCTCCTGACTGGCATGTGGATCATCCTGATCATGATAATCGGCCAAGGTCAGCATCCGCATTTGCTTGTCGATAATCTCGGCAACAGTTTTGAGTGATTCTACCCCGGCATCACGAAATTCATTCAGATCAGCACGCAGATATTCCAGCCAGGTTTTTACCGGCGTGCGTTGTCCAGTTTCATGCAAAGTCAGCCAGTCACGGCGCTGTACCAGATCCTGATAAATCCGGATCAGGGTGGATATCAAGGGAAAATCACTGGTCAGAACCTTAGCATAACTCAAGGTGTCCTGAAACAGGGTATGTTCAGGAATCGCCAGACCCAACGCCAGACGGTCCAGCGCGAATTTAAAGCTAAACCGGTAATCCTCATCGCCTGCACTGAGGCTTTGCTGTAAATGCTGCTGGTCCAGTCCACGCTTGAAGCCAGCATCTGTCAGCAACTGCAACATCCGTTCTACCTGACTATAGTCCAGACCATAACGTTGCTGGGTCGCATTCAGGCTAAGCCAGTCGGCAAAGTCCTCAATACTGAAACGGCGCCGTACCCACTGAATCCGGCCCAGTACCGCGCGCCAGGCATTGCTGACATCCAGACGTGATACCCCGGCAATCTGGATCGGTAAATACAGGTTATCTTTCTGCAAGCGTTTGCTACCAGTCTCGCGCTCACGCGGTGGCGGGGCAAAGACACTGCGAATTGCCGGTTCGAGTTCTTTCAGACTTGGCGTCAGCACCAGAATATCACTAGGCTGACGCGGCACGTCATTCGTATCTTGAGCCAGCCAGTGAATCAGCTGTTCTTTAAGGACTTCCAGCTGACGTAATGAAGAATGACAGACATGAATCTGTACCGAATCATCGTCAGGGCTTAAAGCATATTGATGCTGTTCAGGCTCGAGCAAATACAGGATATCTGACTGGATTTTGGCCAGCAGCCTGTCCTGATATTCATCGACAAAGACATCGGCCCAGAGACCCTCTTCCCCTGAAGACAGTTTAGAGAGTAGAGAAAAATGATCCCGTGCCTGCTTGCCGAATCGGGTCAGAAGCGGATGCCGCGATTCCCGGTCTTCGGCATTAAAGTTCAGCTGCTTGATCCTGAAGTCTTTTATTTCCGCATCATTCGGTTTACGTTGACGGGTTTTTTCAAAACGCTGAATAAAGCGCTCTTCCCGCTGCAAATCAAATCTGGCTTTCCAGTCAGGATCGACACTGTCCGCCCAGTATTCCTGCGAAGGGTTGAAGTGAAAAATATAGATATCAATGTATTGCCCCAAACGGCGTAAAAAATCCAGCTGGCTGGGTGGCAGTTCCAGCAGGCTAAATACCACAATCTGGGCCGGCAGTCGTTTTAGAGCCTGAGCGCGGGTTTCTGCATTCTCCAGCCGCTCCCAATACAGGCGTTCAATCTCCAGGATTTTGGCATAATCATCCTGAAATACATGCTGCCACAACCAGCGTTGCCAAGCTTCCAGTTCACGCGCCTGAATCTTGACAAAATCCGCCACCTGCATCTCATGACCATTTTCATCTTTGGGGCTATAGATCATTTGCTCGATATCGAGCGCAATATCCTGCCCCCAGGACTCTAACCAGTTACTCGGACAACCACAGTTGTTTGGAGGACAGTTACGCGCGCAATAACCGCGATAATCCATATAATGACTGAACAAACGTGACACCTGCTCGGCTACCCAGTACAACATGCTCTGTTTTTTCAGCTGCTTCTCTGTACCTTGCTCCAGCCGGTCGGCACTGTCATAAATCCGCTTCACAATGGAATACAGCGGATGATCGACGTCCAAAGGAATCTGTTCAGGCAGAATGCATTTTCGCAGCGCCTGAAACACACGCCATTTGATGATAATGCGCGGAATATTGGCCTCACGCACCTGTTCCACTTCTTTAGGCGCATTCAATACCCACTGATAAGAAGTCCATTGAAAGGCGCGAATCCGGTGATGAAACTGGGTATTGGCACTAATGCCTTTTTTCTCGGCAATTTTCTGGGTCAGCCAAGTTTCTACTGCCGGAGATGGCACAATAAAGTGCCGGGTTTGTAACACCTCAAATGGATTCCGGGCAGTTTGGTTGACAATACGCAGCATACTATCCAAAAGCACATCAATACGTTGACTCTGAATAACATGGATGGCCATTGGTTCCCCTGAACTGCTGAATGTGGTTTTTACTACAAAACGATAAAGATTATTTACTATACATCCCGAGCGCTCTATGACACTTTAAAACCACACTTCAGTCGAAAAATTTCTTTGAAAAAAGCATCTTAAAGATGCTTGAATAGAAAAAAACAACATAGAGCTTAGGTAGTGCCCATGAAATTAGATAAAATTCCTGAACGTCTCGATCCGAGCCTAGATTTAGAACAAATCCGCGACGAATGCCTGGAACTCACCAAAAAACGCGCCTACTATTCTGCTGGTGCCGCCGTGATTCCGGTACCTTTTATGGACGTGGTCATTGATGTCGGCATCTTGTCGCAATTGATTCCCGAGATCAATGCCCGCTTCGGCTTGGCCCCTGATCAGATCAGTGTTTATGACCCGAAAACCCGTCAGATTCACTGGCAGGAGCTGCGTAAACGTGGCGTAGAATTTTCCGGCCTGGTGGTCGCACGCACGGCAGTTAAAAAATCTTTGAACAATGTTGCAGCGAAAGTGCTGATAAAGCAAGTCACAAAATTCATTCCACTAGGTGGTCAGCTGGTGGCCGCAAGTCTGGGTTATTTTGTCATGAAAAAAATTGCCGATGCTCATGTGCAAGACTGCTATCGCACTGCTAAAAGTATCCAGCAAAAACAGGTCGCCCAAGGTTAATACTATTTAAGCTGAATATTTTTAAACTTTTTAAAATCCTCTACTTCAGGTAGACTATTCTGCCTGAAGCTGTTTTAAAATAGCCTTTAACACGTCGACCCGTGCGGTATTCTTATCATCGGTCGCAATAATATGCCAGGGCGCTTCCTCGGTCGAGGTATGTTCAAACATATCGGCTGCCGCTTTCAGATAATCGTCCCAGCGTTCCCGGTTACGCCAGTCTTCTTCAGTAATTTTAAAACGCTTATGCGGTGTATCTTCACGCGCCTTAAAACGCGCTGCCTGTTCCTCTTTAGAGATTGCCAGCCAGATTTTCACAATCACCGTTTGATGCTTGACCAGGCTCTGTTCAAAACGGTTAATTTCATCATAAGCACGCTGCCATTCTACCGGACTAGAAAACCCTTCTACCCGTTCTACCAATACCCGACCATACCAGGAACGGTCAAAAATGCAGATATCATCATCGGTTTGCAGCTTGGTCCAGAAGCGCCATAAATAAGGACGGCTCAGCTCATATTTTTCTGGTGCGGCAATGGTATGAATTTCATATTCACGTGGATCCAGTTTTTTGACAATTCGCTTGATTGCGCCGCCCTTGCCGGCAGCATCCATACCTTCAAACAGCATCACCACATTACGCGAATCGGAACGCATGGCTTTGGCGACCTTCGCGGTTAATTTTTTTAGTTCCGGTTTGTAATCTTCTGGCTGGGCTTGAGTCTTGGAAGGATGTTTTAACTGCTCGGGAATCTTGGCCTGTTTCCATCTTCCCTTGGCTCTGGCAGGATGATCCGGACAATGTTTCAAGGCACTCAGGATATACTGGGCAAATTGCTGGTCGCGCTGCTGCTCATCTTCGCCATCAATAATGAACCAGTCCTCGGTAAAGCGCTGACGCAGGCGCTGCAAGGTGTCATATTCTTTGCGATTGCGCCAGTCCAGACCATGCAGTTGATGCCAGTGAGTTTCACTCGGATCCATGGCATCCAGACGTTTTTGCAAGACTTTCCAGGACAGGTCAAACCAGACCTTGATCACATCGACATGGTTATTTTTCAGGTCCTGTTCAAAGGCCTGCATCTCTTGCAGATATTCATCAAACTGTGCATCACTCAGCGGGCTTTCAGCTTGCATGGCACTGCCAAGCAGATCACTGTACCAGTTACCAAACAGCACCATGATCTGGCCTTCGGCAGGAATAAAACGTGCATAAGGTTGCCACAAGGTCTGCTTCGGGCCGGCTAGCTGAGGCTTATCGGCTTTCACACGCAAATAGCGCGGATCGACCCATTCACGTAGCTGTTTGACCGCTTCACCCTTGCCGGCCAGTTCAATGCCATTCACCAGAATCACCAGACTTTTGGCATTTTTCTGGCCTCGGGTCTTTTTTAAATTATATTGGGCATCAATCAGCTCGACAGACAGCTGATCTTCATCCATTAACTGAAATTGTGGTTGTTCCATACGCATCTTCAACCCTGATCTTTTAATTCTGTCTGCAGTATAGCGAGGAGTTTCAGCGCAAAAATAGCTCTGGCAACGTTTTTCACACGATTAAATTGGCTATTTAAACAACAGATTGACATACAAATGCCCGATCTCTGTTCAATTTGTCATAGCAGGATTGTCCGGCAGCCTCTAAGATTCTTGCATCCTCCAATGATAATTGAAGCCTCATGTCCAAACTTGCCGTACTCGATGATCTGTTAGCGCATTATTATCAACTGGCTTATCACACCCGGCCTGACATTTTAAGCCGTTTACAGGATGTGCAGGCCTGGCAGAAAGTCCGCATGCAGCGCACTCATCGTGTCCATTTTGCTGAAAAACAAAACCTGTTGATGTCCGAGTATTTCCTCAACCGTCTCTACGGCGGCGCTGAATTTGATGCGCTGGCAGAACAGATTGCCCGACTGATGAAATATGCGCATAAAGCAGAAAAAGTTATTCCGGAAAATGCCATTAAAACCGGCACCTCAGGCGTAGAGCTGGCTATTCTGGCGGTACAGCTGGATGAACAGGTCGCGATTCAGTTATTACAGGATTATCATCCGCATGAACCGCTGACTGACGAGATGATGCGCCTGACCTATTTGAAGCTGGATCAGGGTGAAGCACGCTTGAAACAGCTGGCTCTACTGGATCAGCTCGGCATGAGTCTGGATAAATACATGCGTTCATTTGTGGTCTATACCGCCTTTAAAATGTGTAAGGGCGCGGCGAATAAGTATAACTTTCAGGTGATGTATGAATTTATGCAGGATGGTTTTCTAGCGATGAAGCCACTTAAATCGGCAGAAAAATTTGTACGCACGTTCACGGCAACCGAACGCCAGATTATCGAGAAAGTACATTCTAGCGATCCGTTGCCATTTCAGTAAATACCCGATGAGTATTTCTGCCAAGCGTGAATTTTTCTGTATATTATTCATAACAATTGCATCATGATTGCTGAATAAGCCTTTAGAATCTGTCATGATGCAGACAATGCAAGATTAACCCGATTGATATGTTAGGAGTGACTCCAATGTCGAATGAAAATACAACGCCTACCCCTACCCCCGAGTCGGCACAACAGACAGACAAAGTGAGCCCATTCTTAACTGAACCCCTTCCACAAGGCACCCCGCAAGGTCAGCAACAATCTTTAGAACAACGTCTGACTGACACGCCTGTGACGGGTACTGTGCCTAAATACAATCTGCCACGTGGTGCCAATACCGGTAACGTCGGCTCAACCACACACTTCGGCTATCAAACTGTAAACAGCGAAGAAAAAGCTCAGAAAGTCGCAGAAGTGTTCCACTCTGTGGCGAGCAAATACGACATCATGAATGACTTGATGTCTTTTGGTATTCATCGCCTGTGGAAACGTTTTGCGATCAATATGTCAGGTGTACGCCGTGGCCAGCATGTGCTGGATATCGCGGGCGGCACCGGCGACTTGGCTAAAGTCTTTAGCCGCGAAGTGGGCCCGACGGGTCATGTGGTACTGTCTGATATTAACGAATCCATGCTGAATGTCGGTCGTGACCGTCTGATTGATGCGGGCTGCACCAATGTCGATTTCGTTCTGGCCAATGCCGAAACCTTAGAACCATTTGCAGACAACAGCTTTGACCTTTTGACCATTTCTTTTGGCCTGCGTAACGTCACCGATAAAGATGCGGCACTGGCTGCGATGTACCGTGTCCTTAAGCCAGGTGGCCGTTTACTGGTTCTGGAATTCTCTAAACCAGTGTTTGAACCATTCTCTAAACTGTATGACCTGTATTCGTTCACGGCATTGCCAATCATGGGAAAAATCATTGCCAATGATGCAGAAAGCTATAAATACCTGGCTGAATCGATCCGTATGCATCCGGACCAGCGCACCCTGAAAGGCATGATGGAAAATGCCGGCTTCCAGAATTGTGACTATCACAACCTGACTGGCGGGATTGTTGCGGTTCACCGCGGTTTCAAACTTTAAGGTTCCTTGCCTATGTGGTCAATTTTGGCACTCGGTGCTGTTGAACGCGTGATTCATCATGTTATTGATCTGGACGCCATTACTCGCATCCAGCTGAATGCCCTGTCCGGTAAAATGCTGCGGGTGGTGATTGCCTCGCCGCAGCTTTCGGTCGATGTTTTTTTTGATGAAGGCAAAGTTCGTCTAGAACCCACGGCGACCGGTCATACCGAAATACCTTCGGTCTTTGAACAACGTCCATTTGACGCAAGTTCCGCGACAGTCACCGAAGCAACGGCAACCTTGCAGGTCAGCAATGTGGTGGAATTACTCAAGCTGCTGTTTTCCGATGAAGTCGGCAATATTCCATTGCAAGGCGACTACAAATTATTGCAGGAAATCCAGCGCATCATGCAACAGGCGGAACTGGATCTGGCGGCGCATTTAAGCCCCTGGATTGGCCCGACACTGGCGCATGAAATTGGTAAATTGCAACTGCTGCCCAAGCAGCTAAAACGCACCCTGCAAAGTCAATTATTCTTTGCCGAAGATGCCTTAAAAGAAGACAGTGGTCTGTTTGCCCCACGCTGGCAAATGGATGACCTGAATCAGGACACCCGTATCCTGAATCAAAATTTAGATCGGGTTGAAGCGAAAATCCATCAGCTTCAGGCTCAAATCGATGCCTCAAACAATTCTACTCAAGACTAGGTACACAGCTTTATGATTCCGCATGTTTCACGTTTACTCGAACTTTGGCGCATCGCCGCGCACTATCGACTCGACACGTTGTTTCCTGCGGAAGAATTACCAGAAAAATCCCGGCATGTGCTGTCCCTCATCCGGATGCATCCGGCTGCCTGGTCCAGTCGTGAACGTAAAAATCCGCTCAAGCTGAAACTGGCTTTAGAAGAAATGGGGCCGTTGGCGATCAAGCTCGGTCAGCTTCTCTCAACCCGTCGTGACCTGATTCCACCTGAAGTTTTACAGCAACTGGTGTTACTGCAAGACCGGGTCAAGCCATTTGATAATGACGTGGCCAAGATGCGCATTCAGGAATCCCTGAAAGCTGATGTAAATACCTTGTTCGCGCGTTTCGACACCCAGCCACTGGCAGCAGCTTCGATTGCTCAGGTACATACGGCTGCCTTACATGATGGCCGTGAAGTCGTGGTCAAAGTCACCCGTCCGAATATTCGCCAGCAGATTTTACAGGATTTTGAAATTCTGGAATGGCTCGGTCAATTTCTGGAAAAACGTCTGGAAGCAGCACGTGCCCTACATTTATCGGAAATCATTCAGGATTATCGACAAATCATTCTGAATGAGCTGGATCTGACGCTGGAAGCCGACAATACCCGCCGCATGCGCCATCACTTTACCGGCTCGAGCATGATGTATGTGCCGGAAATTTACATGGACAGCAAAGACGTGCTGGTAGCCGAGCGCATTACCGGGGTGCCGATTTCAGATATCGCGACCTTTGACCGGTTGGGCATGGATCGTGCCGATCTGGCACGTAAAGGCCTGACCATCTTCTTTACCCAAGTTTTCCGCGATAACTTTTTCCATGCCGATATGCATCCGGGAAATGTCTTTGTAGAAACCATCAATCCGGCCAATCCGCGTTTTATTGCGCTGGACTGCGCGATTATGGGCGAACTGTCCAAACACGACCAGATGACCGTAGCACGCATGCTACTAGCGGTCATGAACAGCGACTTTATGCAGCTGATTCAGGTGGTGCATCAGGCTGGCTGGATTCCACCGGGGACTGATCAGGATGCTTTGGCTCGTGAAATGCGCCGCAGTGTGGGGCCAATGGTCTCAAAACCGATGCATGAACTGGATTTTGCCGGCATTCTGATTGAAGTGATGGATATCGCTCGTCGTTTCCATCTCGAAATTCCCCCTCAATTGATGCTGCTGCTAAAAACTTTGGTGCATGTCGAAGGTTTAGGAACCGACCTATATCCTGAACTGGATATCTGGAGTCTGGCCAAACCGATCCTGACAGACTGGATCAAGGCCCAGATGAATCCGCAAAAGAACCTAAAAGAACTGGGACAGAAAATCCCGGATCTGCTTTTAGGGGCGCAGGATTTACCGACCCTGATGATCGACAGCTTAAATGGTTTAAAAAACCAGTCGGCATGGCATGCCAAACAGCTCAATGAATTACAAAGCATGCGCCTGCAAATGGAACATCAGCAAAAACGCAGCTGGATGTTTGGCAGCGTCATGGCCATTCTGCTGGCGATTGCAATTATTTCACCATGGTTTGTGTCGGTGATTCTGATTGTGCTCGCAAGCGTGCTTGCCGTCTGGCGGATTGCTAAATAAATCTCCGTGATTTTAGAACATGATAAAAAAAGCCTGAAATGATGCAGGCTTTTTTTATGTCTTAAAGATGAGGATGACTCCAAAGTCACCTTAGGACATATCTTGCCATTGGGTCTTCAGACCTATCGCTTAAAATAAGCACACATTTGGCTAGTATAGGTTCAACCATGGTACAGATTTTACAAAGACGTGCGCCTGCGCTGACGATTCGTGCTGGCCATCTGGCACGTGAGCTGATTCTGCAACAAGGTTTGCAACCCGAACAGGTCGATATTGTACCTGGTGCTGCAGGTGGCCCAAAAGGCATCGGGATCCAAGGACTGGATCAGGCGATTTTTGGTGAGTTTTTTCCACGTGCACCTCAGCGTAGAACTTTGGTGGGTTCTTCGATTGGCAGCTGGCGTTTTGCCAGTATGGCTGCACATGGAGTTCAACAGGGAACCGAACGTTTGGGTGAGCTGTATACCAACCTCTATTTTCATAAAAAAATGACCCGTCAGGATGTCAGCGAAGTTTGCCGTGGCATGCTGCTGGATCTGGTACAAGGCAAAGAAAACGATCTAGTCAATCATCCAGATTATCATCTCGCAGTCATTTCAATTAAAGCCCAACACATTTTCCAGAGTGACAAGGCATTGCCGTTACTGGCTTCTGTGGCTGGAATTCTTGGAACGACCGCAGTCGCGCGCCGGCACAGCCGTTATTTCATGCAACGTGTGATCAGCCAGCCCAATATCGGTGAACAGTTTAAAATCGCTGAAGATGGATTTACCACGCATTATCATGCACTGACCGAACAGAGTGTGTTGTCTTGGCTGATGGCTTCAGCCTCTATTCCCGGGGTAATGGCAGCGGTGAACAATATTCCGGATGCACCGCAGGGTTATTATCGCGATGGTGGCCTGATTGATTATCACATTGACCTGCCCTTTCAGAGCAAAGGCATTGTGCTGTATCCACATTTTACCGATAGCATTACCCCCGGCTGGTTCGACAAGTTATTTAAACGTACCTCAAATCCAGAAAATCAGGCACGAACTTTGCTGCTTTCTCCATCGCAGCAATATCTGCAAAGTTTGCCTTTGGGTCGTTTGCCTGATCGTAAAGACTTTAACTTAAAAGGTTTGGATCAAACCCAACGGATTCAGCTGTGGAAGCAATGTATTGCGGAAAGTCAGCGTCTGGGCGATGAATTTCTGGAACTGGTCGAGAAGCAGAATTTTGCTGAGGTGATGCAAGCCTTGTAATTGGCAGCAGCTGCCCGATTATTTGTATAATTGCTTTAATTTTGTGAACTGTTGAGATTTATGCAGAAGTTTTTAGTTGTCCTGCAATACCTGTGTCTGGCCTTTGCCATTTATCTGATTTATAGCGTCAGCATGTCGCTGTATCGCCAGGATTTTGTCCTGATGGAACTGGTCGCTGATATCGGTACGATTCTGATCTGTATCGACCTGGCGGTGTTTTTATTTACCAGTAAAGGCAAGCCCGGCATTAGCATGGAAGAATATGCAAAAAGACTGGAACAGCCACCATCTAAACTGGTCTATGTGACACGAAAATTGGGGCATCTCGGTATTTTGCTGATTATCACCAGCTGGATTGTGCCGATGATTAACTCATAATGATCCAATAAAAAACCTCCCAATTGGGAGGTTTTTTTAAATTAAAGATATCTGAAAATTATTTAGAACCTTTAATCCCTGCTTGCAATAGCAATGCACCCAAACCACCAATTTTTTGCTCTTGTGGTTTAGCCGCTTGAGGTTTCTTACCCTGAGGGCGATCACCTTGCGGACGTCCTTGCTGTGGACGTTTACCCTGAGGCTTACGTTCACCACGTGGCTCATTGTTCTCGCGACGTGGCTGACGTGGTGCTTTCGCCGGCGCTTCAGAACCTTCAGGACGCATCGACAGATTCACGCGGTTACGTTCAGCATCCACATTCAAAACACGGACTTGTACGATTTGACCCGGTTTCACCACTTTATGCGGATCAGCGACGAATTCATTGGCAAGTTCAGAAATATGTACCAAACCATCTTGATGCACGCCCACATCGACAAATGCACCGAAGTTAGTCACGTTAGTGACTACACCTTCCAGTTGCATGCCTTCAGACAATTGCGCAACTTCAGTAATGTCATCACGGAATTTAGCAGTGCGGAATTCTGGACGCGGGTCACGGCCCGGTTTTTCCAGTTCAGCCAATACGTCTTGAATCGTCGGCAGACCAAATTTCTCGTCTGCAAATTCTTCTGCATTCACTTGGCGAATGATTTCAGTATTGCCAATGATGTCTTTTACAGTCGTTGCTTTTGCTTCAACAATTTTGCTCACCAAAGCATATGACTCAGGGTGAACTGCAGACGCATCTAGTGGCTCTGTACCATCTTGAATACGCAAGAAGCCCGCAGCCTGCTCAAAAGTACGCTCACCTAAACGTGGTACTTTTTTCAAAGACTGACGATTGTCAAAACGACCATTTTCCTTACGGAATTCCACAATTTGCTGTGCGATCGATTTGTTCAGACCTGCGATATAACCCAGAATTGCTGCTGATGCAGTATTTACATCCACACCCACTGAGTTCACACAGTCTTCAACGACCGCTTCAAGGGTTTTCGCCAGACCGGTCTGGTTCACGTCATGTTGATACTGACCCACACCAATCGATTTCGGATCGATTTTCACCAGTTCTGCTAGTGGATCTTGTAAACGGCGTGCAATCGATACCGCACCACGAATAGATACATCTAGTTCAGGCAGTTCCTGTGAAGCTAGTTCAGATGCTGAATACACCGATGCACCTGCTTCAGATACAGAAACACGCGTCATTTTCAGATCACTGTTCGCAGCCATCATTTCAGCAACTAAAGCTTCAGTTTCACGGCTTGCAGTACCATTACCAATCGCGATCAGGTCAACATTGAACTCGCGGCATAAACGCGCCAGCTCGGCCAGTGAACCTTCTTTATCGTCTTTTGGTGCAAATGGATAAATCGTGCTGTGTGCAAGAACATCACCAGACTCGTTCACTACCGCCAGTTTCACACCGGTACGGATACCCGGGTCCACGCCCAAAGTGGTACGTGCGCCTGCAGGTGCAGAAAGCAGTAAATGACGCAGGTTTTCAGCAAAGACGTTCATCGCTTCTGTTTCAGCAGCCAGACGTTTTTCAGTCAGCAATGAATGTTCGATCGTTGGACGAACTTTACCGAGCCAAAATAGTTTTGCAGTTTGCTTCAAGAAATCCTGACGCGCTTGTGGCTGAACAGTTTCAAGATTGTATTCAGTTTCAATACGCGCCAACGGGGCATCATCTTCGCCATCCACTTTCAGGCCTAAAACGTTTTCTTGACGGCCACGCAGCATCGCCAATAAACGGTGTGAAGGCACTTTATTCAAGTTTTCAGAGAAATCGAAATAATCACGGAATTTTTTACCGACTTCTTTTTTCTCATCACTGGCAACCAAACTTTTCAGCACGGCAGTTTTTGCAAATGTCGCTTTAAGTTCAGTGGTCAGCGCGATATTTTGCGCCCAGTCATCAATCAGGATGTGCTGGATCGCATCAAGCTGGCTTTCAGTATCTGGGTAATCTTCATGGCTAAAACCCACCAAAGCTTCAGCTGGATCAACGGCTTCATTAAAGATTTTTTCGGCAATCGGGCCTAGACCGGCTTCTTTGGCCTTGAATGATTTACTGGTACGTTTTGGACGGTACGGCGCGTAAATTTCTTCTAATGCATTTTTGGTTTCAGCGGCATTCACACGCGCCAATAAATCATCAGATAATTTATCTTGTTCTTTGAGTGATTCAATCACCTTTTCACGACGCTCATACAAATCACGCAAGTATGATAAACGCGTATCGAGTTGACGTAGTTGCGTATCGTCTAAGCCTTGCGTTACTTCTTTACGGTAACGTGCAATAAAAGGAACACTGGCACCTTCATCAATAAGCTTGATGGCAGCCTCAACTTGATTTGGACGTACGGCAAGTTCTTTTGCCAACTGCTGAACTAAGTCAGTCATCGTGTTTGATCCCACAAGGATAAGTACTAAATGGCATGATTATAAAGACCGGGTCTATAAAATCCACCATTGTTTTTATTAATTTACCTCATCTTTATATTATGAAGTGCCACAGTTTTCAGCTTTTCCCGATAAAGTTTGTATGAACTTTGCTTTTTATCCAGCTTAAAATCGTATTTTTTGCTCATTTAGATGTATATATTTGGTATCTATGTCTTGATTTTAACTGCAATATTTGGTGCTTTAGAGCATAGTCAATTAATATCAATGAATCGTATACTCAAAGCCTATTTGATTTTTGTTTATGACGACAATAAAGAATAAAGGAGCATCTCATGAGTTTAGTTGTACCTGCTGAAAAAGCCGATGCCGTACATACCGAAACGGACCGGGTCGAACGGATCCTGGTGGTTGATGATGATGTTCGTCTGCGTACCTTATTACAGCGTTTTCTCGAAGATAAAGGCTTTGTGGTTAAAACTGCACATGATGCCACGCAGATGGATCGACTTTTACAGCGGGAACTGTTTTCTCTGATCGTGCTCGACTTTATGCTTCCGGTCGAAGATGGCTTGAGTATCTGTCGTCGTTTACGCCAATCCAATATCGATACGCCTATCATTATGCTCACCGCTCGTGGTAGCGACTCGGATCGTATTGCCGGTTTAGAAGCAGGTGCCGACGATTACTTGCCTAAACCGTTTAACCCGAATGAACTATTGGCACGTATTCGTGCGGTATTACGTCGTCAGGTACGTGAAGTGCCGGGTGCACCAAGCCAGCAGATGGAAGTAGTTTCTTTTGGTCCTTGGTCACTGGATTTGTCTACCCGCACCCTGACCCGTGAAGGCCAAGTGGTAACACTCACTACCGGTGAGTTTGCGGTACTGAAAGCACTGGTGCAGCATCCACGCGAACCATTAACCCGCGACAAGCTGATGAATCTGGCGCGTGGCCGTGAATGGGGTGCCATGGAACGTTCAATTGATGTTCAGGTGTCACGTTTACGCCGTCTGGTTGAAGAAAATCCTGCGCGTGCACGTTATATCCAGACCGTATGGGGTGTGGGTTATGTCTTTGTTCCAGATGGTGCTGAATAAAGGAAAAATTATAGGATAAAGATTACCCCAGTCTATTGTCCCTAAAAGTCATTCGCTGCTGTTTGAGCCTCCCTTCTTTAAAGGCTCGTATACAAATGCGCGAGTTCAGCGAATGGCAAAGTTTTTACTTGCGTAACAGTGTTACTCATTTTTTCAAAAAAAGTAACACAACAAGCTCCTTCCATCGAAGGTTCAAGCAGTAAGATTCCATTACAAATTATTATTACTGCTCAATTTGGAAAATGCCTACAGGGAGCTGGTGTGAAACTCGACCCCATCGATCCACAAAAATTTACCGATTTTGTCAGCTACTCGGAAAAAAAGCGTACCCGCGGGGAACGCTTTCTCGACAAGATCAAACCGCGTTCTGCTGCCATGCGTACCACGGTACTGGTGGTTTTCGTGGTCTGTTTCAGCCTGTTCATGTCCTTATGGTTCTTTTGGCGTACCCTGTTTTTACCTGAAATCCAGCAACATGCGCGTTATCTGGCCATGGAACTGGAAATTCTCAACAATCCCGATCTGCGCCTGTATCACAAACAGCAGGAAGTCGACATTGACGATTGGTTAAGAAATCGGGTCGGCATTGAATACGTGACCAATCCAGCAGAATATCCCACTGTCCGTGAAAAGCTGATTGCAGAATTTTTTACCCGGCAGATCGAAACCAAACTGGCCAAAGAGTTACGTATCGAACAAGCCACAGTCTATTTCCAGTTTAAGCCGAGTCCACGTATCTGGATCCAGACCCCTGAAATGAATGGTCACTGGGTACAGGAACCTTTAAAGACCTATGCCAATTATAGTAATGAACTGATTTTAGGCTGGTTGCTTGGCACGCCGATTATTGTCGGCATCATTATTTTGACCTTGGTGCGTCAGCTCAACCGTCCTTTACGCCGTTTGCAGAATGCCGCCAACAGTTATAGCCGAATCGGTTCAGCACCCTATCTGGATACCAATCATGGTCCACTGGAAATCCGTCAGGTCAATCATGCCTTTAACCAGATGATTTATACGCTGGATCAGACCGAGCGGGAACGCCGCATCATGCTGGCCGGCATTTCACATGACTTGCGCACGCCCTTAACCCGGATCCGCCTCAGTGCCGAAATGATGCCAGATGAAGACTTTCTCAAAGAAGGCCTGATTTATGATGTCGAAGATATGGACGCGATTCTGGATCAGTTCATCTCCTATATGCGTGATGGTTCTGATGAAGAGCCGCAGGATACCAATGTCAATGTGCTGCTCCAAGAACTGGTCAAGCAGTTTAAACCGCTGGATATCCGCTTTACGCCACAAGACATCCCAACCATTCAGGCGCGCAGCATGTCGCTAAAAAGGCTGATTGGTAATCTGATCAATAATTCGAAACGTTATGGTTCAGAACCAATTGAGCTTTCTGCGCATGTTGAAGAAGATCAACTGTTGATTTGTGTCGCAGACCATGGCGAAGGCATCCCGGAAGATCAGATTGAAGCCTTGATGCAGCCTTTTGTTCGGGGTAATTCGGCACGAACTGTACAAGGCAGTGGCTTGGGGTTGGCCATTGTGAAACGGATTGTCGATATTCACCATGGCCAATTGCGTATTCATAATCGTCCTGAAGGTGGGCTGGAAGCTATCATTTCACTACCCGTAAATCAGGTGAACCCTGAGACACTCCCCCCAGCCACCACACTCGATAAAATTCGCCAAACTTTGACTGATCACTTTTAATAAGTGATCATTAATTCAACAAATGACTTTTTAGTTTTTCTATACAATTCATTTTATAGTTCACGAATTCAATCATTTAAAAATCATCATTTTTTATTATACCTACATTTAGCTAAAAAATTAGACCTTAGCCTAACACCTATGCACAATACATTTTTTGAGCGGTACAATCCGTCTCATAGTTTAAGAATTAATGAGAGTTAAAATGTCTTTAGATCGTATCCGTTTAGCCTCCCTACACAACAAAGTCATCAGCCCAGAACAAGCGGCTGAATTCATCAAAGATGGCATGACTGTGGGCATGAGTGGCTTTACTCGCGCTGGTGAAGCGAAGGCGGTTCCTTTAGCTTTAGTTCAGCAGGCAAAAGTAAATCCATTAAAGATCACGTTAATTACTGGTGCATCACTAGGGAACGATCTAGACAAACAACTGACTGAAGCTGGCGTATTGGCACGTCGTTTACCGTTCCAGGTCGATAACACTTTACGTAAAGCAATCAACAACGGCGAAGTGATGTTCATTGACCAGCACTTGTCTGAAACCGTTGAGCAAATGCGTAACCTGCAGTTGAAAAAACCGGATGTTGCGATTATCGAAGCCGTAGCAATTACTGAAGATGGCGGCATTATTCCAACAACATCTGTTGGTAACTCTGCAAGCTTTGCCATTTTTGCTGAAAAAGTGATTGTAGAAATCAATACGAATTTAAGCCCGGCATTTGAAGGCTTGCACGATATCTACATCCCGACATACCGTCCAACGCGTCAAGCAATTCCATTGACTCAAGTTGATGAGCGTATCGGTACGCATGCGATCAATATCGATCCATCTAAAATTGTTGGTATCGTATTTAACAGCGAATTGCATGACTCTCCATCTACTGTAACTGCACCAGATGATGAGACTCAAAGCATTGCTAACCATTTGATCGCTTTCTTTGAAAAAGAAGTAGCTGAAGACCGTCTACCGAAAAATCTCGGACCTCTTCAAGCAGGGATCGGTTCCATTGCAAACGCCGTATTGACGGGTCTGAAAGATTCAAACTTCGAAGACTTGATCATGTACTCAGAAGTACTACAAGACTGTACGTTTGAATTGATCGATGCCGGTAAAATGAAGTTTGCTTCAGGTTCTTCTATTACGCTTTCTGCTAAATATGGCGAGAAAGTATTTAACAACCTTGAACAATACAAAGACAAACTGGTATTACGTCCACAGGAAATTTCAAACCATCCTGAGCTGGTACGTCGTTTAGGTATTATCGGCATCAACACTGCGCTTGAGTTTGATATTTACGGTAACGTGAACTCGACTCATGTATGTGGTACCAAAATGATGAATGGTATTGGTGGTTCAGGTGACTTCGCACGTAATGCCCACTTGGCGATCTTCGTAACCAAATCAATTGCGAAAGGTGGTGACATCTCTTCTGTTGTGCCGTTTGCTTCACATATCGACCACGCAGAACATGATGTTGATATCCTAGTGACTGAACAAGGTCTTGCGGATCTTCGTGGTTTGGCTCCGCGTGAGCGTGCACGTGCAGTAATTGATAACTGTGCGCACCCAATGTACCGCGATGCGTTGAATGATTACTTTGACCGTGCATGTGCAAAAGGCGGCCATACCCCTCATCTTCTTCGTGAAGCGCTTTCTTGGCACTCAAACTTCGAAGAAAATGGTCACATGCTTGCTGTTGAAGCTGCAGTAAAAACTGCATAATTGACTGCATTCACAAAACGCCCTACGGGGCGTTTTTTTATGGCATTTTTATATTTTTTTTGAATAGTCAGAACCTGATTATATTAAGGAAGCCATCTGGCTATCACCTACTCTTTCTTCTTTTATTTATCCTGCCGATCTGCTGTAGAAATACACTTCTGATGCTCAAGGGCTTTAAATTCTGATTCTTCACCCTCATACTTGAACACAAGAGCAAAATTAGAGACATGACATGCGCGTAGATATCTGGTCAGATGTGGTTTGCCCCTTCTGCTATATTGGTAAAAAACGTTTAGAAGCTGCTGCACAAGAAGCAGGTATTGAGCTAGAAGTACATTGGCACAGTTTCCAGCTCGATCCTGAAGCACCGGTACGTCAGGAAGTCTCCAACTCTGAGCGTCTGGCGCAAAAATATGGCCGCACCGTGGCAGAAGTCGAAGAGATGCAGCGCAATATTGCTGAAATGGCCAAAGCCGAAGGTATTGAATTTAACTGGGAAGGTGCCAATTCAGGCAATACCTTTAATGCGCATCGCCTGATTCACCTGGCGCAAAGCAAAGGTTTGGGCAATGAAGCACAGGAAGCGTTCTTCTATAGCTATATGACCCAAGGTCTGGCGATTGGAGAACGTGAAACACTGGAAGATGTCGCAGCGCGTATTGGCCTGAATCCGGTCGAAGTCGATGACCTGTTGGATTCGGAAGAATATGCTGATTTCGTCAAATTCGATCAGGAAGTCGCACATGAACAACTCAAAGTGACCGGTGTACCTTTCTTTGTTTTTGATCAACGTGTGGCATTGGCAGGCGCGCAGCCTAAAGAAGTTTTCCTGCAAGTATTTGAAAAAGCGCTCGATACATCAACCAACAGTCAGGCAGCACAGTGCTCAACAGAAACGTGTGACACGCCAGACCAAGCTGAATAAAACAACGTTCAATAAAAAAACCCCATTTTAAATGGGGTTTTTTATTTGTTATTGAATGGCATTCGCTTAATCAACCAGAAAACTAATTTTTAAATTGACACGATATTCGGTGATTTTATTTTCTTTAATAACCACCTTCTGTTCATTGATCCAAGCACCTTGTACATTTTTGACCGTTTCTGTGACTTTTTGAATGCCCGTTTGAATCGCATCTTCAAAGCTTTTATTGCTGCTTGAATTGACTTCTACCACTTTTGCAATTGCCATAATAAAACTCTCAGGATGAAAATAAATGGAATTCCATCTTAGTCCATTCTTAGAAGATTGCAGCAGTCCGTAAACAAGCGATAGCAAAAACTTACATGGATTGAACAAAGCTCGAAATTCAGTCTTAAATTGGCAGATCAAAAACACATCGCCGCTTGTTTTGGCACTCGATCAAGCCCAGATTCTCATCACTAAAGTAAAGCATAAAGTCCTGTAAAATCATAAAAATCAAACTAGAGCAAATATACTAATTTATTGTTTTATAGAGTAATTTATCTAAAATTTACTGCCTGAATTTGCCGAATCTATCATTTTCTATTAAGTCTTATTTGCTATTATTTCACCCGAATTAAGTTTAAATATTCTCCTCTGTTCAAATTATTGAACACTCTGATATTAAAGGTCATCCTATGAATGCTCTTAAATTTGCTTTCGCAGCAACCGTTATGGCTTTTTCTGTTCAAGCGTCTGCACAAATGGCGCAAGTGGTTCATCTCCCAGACTTTCCAGCGACTAAAGCACCTGCTGAAACAGTAAATGCAGATGCTGCGACTGTAGTAACTGAAAAAACAGCTTAATGCAAAGCTGTTTTTCATTAAAACAGGCTGATTGATTCAGCCTGTTCTTTTTGATCATATTGAACACATTCAGTGTGAAAGATGCACGACTCTAAAAAATATCGACTATTTCCCGCTCTAGTTTTTTCTATTGATTTTTATCACTTTTAATTAAAAAAATTTGTTTATAAAACACTCAAAATAGATCACTATTTTATGTGATCTCTGCTTATAATTGCAGCAATATAAATAGATTAATGATAAGAAATTTTTTTATGCATGAACTTCAGGCATTGGTACAGGGCAAAATTCCGCCTCAGTCGGTTTCTATTGATTATTTAATTGAAATGGCAGAAAGCTATACCGACTCAAATTCTGCTGAATACAGACTGGTCGAGCTGGCGGTCAACATCGTACTGGCACAAACCCTGGATAAAGCACTAAAACATCTCTAGAGATCAAAAATGAATGCTTTAGAAAAAGTACAATTAATTAAAGAACTACATGGACTGGCGCAGCAACTGGAGCATAAAGTCCTGCCTTTATATGAAATTGCCCGTTCTAAAAAAAGAATACGTGATATTTTTAATCTGTGTGATGAGCCTATTTTCAAAACCCAGATTTCAGCATTTAAAGCCCGCACTCAGCCTAAACTTGTCGCCTACCAATTTTCTGCTAACACGTCTTATCATCTAAGCTTTCGTGGCTATTTCACCGAAGTCTTGGCGCTGGAACAAGCATTGTCTGCCCATCCGGATTCTGGCTGGGCAGTTTTACATCATCCTGAACGTGGCTGGCAAATCTGGCTGATTCCGGCCCCCCAATCTCCTGCCCTGCACAGCCAATGGGCTGAATTGCAACACTGCTATATCTGGCTGTTGCAACAACAGCAGCGGTTTTCTTGTCTGCAACAGGATCCCCCCTTAATCGTTCCTGCCTTATCCTTAAACGAAGCTGAAACCAGCTCAAAAGCTATGGAAACAACCAAATATCATCGGGGACGACCGAGGGCAAGAATCCATGCATTAGAACTACATCGCCCAGATGAGCTACCCATACAGGTACCCACTGTATATAAGACTCCCGATTCTCAGCTCAAAGCTGAAACGACAATTCCGCAAGAACAGATCACAGTCTCCGAATTGATTCAATTCCCTGCGCAGATCCAACTGGGTGAACTAAACGCTCATGTACACTCTTTAAGTTTAAAAGAAACCAATATCCAGCGGCTCTGTGCTTTAGAACTAGAATCCGATGTCGAACAATACCCTGTTTATCTGGATATTGTCTTATATTATGCGGCAGAAGATAACTGGCAGGCACGTCAGGTTTATTTGGTTGAGCAATTGAATCTGCAAGGTCAGTTTGTCAAATATCTGATGCTCTTAGGGGTACCGAGTCAGTTGCAGGCTCACTATTGTATTCAACATTGGCTGAGCCATCATCAACGCCAGGCTGCGGCGATTAAATCACTGGCATGGTCTGCTTTAAGCGCCAGTTTCATGCAACTCGAGCTTTTTTCAACAGCTTACTTGCAGCAGGCTGAAACAGTCTGGACACAGCCAGATTACCATCCATTTATACCCGCACAGTCCATTCAAAAGCAGAAATTTATCTCGTTTAAAGAAGCTGCTGCGGATTTTTCTACCCCAGTGCTTTTGCTACAGGAACATCAAAAAATCCGAGTGATTCATGGTGAAAAACGCATCTCTCTCGCAGAGGATGAGCTGGCCTATCCATACATCTTGCTGCAACGCGACAAACAGCTAAATTGGCAGAATATTCACAATATTATTTTAACAATGCCACAACCCATTCGGGTATTAGAGCTTTATCGGGAAATTCAGGCTCAAATGATTGAATAATTGCTGTTATTTTGTAGCTTTAACTTGCTTTTTAAGGCCGTTTTTTAGAAAACTACAGCTGAATATAAGAATACAAGAGCAACAAATATCTCATGCAAATAAACAGGATTACTCAAATTTTACTGCTCTCTCTGGGCCTAGGAATGAGTGGTAGCATGTCTTGGGCAAATTCAGTCACAGCTGCTCCTGCCAGTCCAACAAATACAGAGCCAAGTCGATCAGGCTTGCTGGATCAGATTCCACGTTTGATCGATGCAACACCGACGGTTCTGCCAGAGCAATCAAGTGTCGCCATCGTTCCATCCACGCTAGAGACAGAAAATTATTCATGGGCGGATCAAAAACAGAAAGGCATCCGCGAATGGGCCGATCGTACTGCACATAAAATTGATAACTGGTTTGGTGAAACCGATCCGGATCAGCCAGCTGCAGCCACATTACGGATCATTCTAGATAATCGCTGGGATGAATATGAAGGCTATGAGATTAAGCCCCGAATCCGCGGCAAGATCAAGCTTCCGACCTTGGAACAAAAGCTGAGTGTGGTTTTTGGTGATGACAGTCTGGACAATGAATTAGACAGCAATGTCGCCATTACCAATGAAAATCCTGCCACTTCCGGAGATAAGCGTCTGGATACTAAACGTGCACGTGAAGATAACAGCTCTTTTGCCTTACGTTGGTCAGAATGGTCAGATCGCATTCCTTTCCAAACCGATCTGGATCTGGGCTTACGTTCTGGCGATGATATTTATCTGCGTGTCAAAGCCAGTAAGGATTGGACGTTGGAAAATGACTACTCTTTTCATGCCGAACAGATTTATCGCTATGGCACTCAAAGCGAAAACTATTTACGAACCAATCTGGAGCTAATCCATGCCCGTCCCAATCAGGCCTTTTTCTCCAATCAGCTTAGTCTGACTTATGCAGATGATCAAGACGATGATCTGACCTGGGACAACTACACCTTCAGGCAACATCAGTTTTTTCAGGACAACCGTTTCAGTTACGGCATTTATACCGGTGGTTATCTAAATGACAAGGATCTGCGTCTCAACCGCTGGGGCCCCTATGTGTCGTGGAGACAACCTTTTTTACGTGAATGGTTTTTTGTCCAGACCGACCTGAACTATTTGAATGATCATCGCGAAGATCGTGATCACTATGTCGGAGCTTTGGTGCGTTTAGAAGCGTTATTTTAAACTGACTGATACGAGAAAATAATAAAAGCCCATCATTCATGGGCTTTTTTCAATATTACTGAGGCAATCAGCGTGGCAAGTATTAGCTGGTTTTATTCAAGATAATACGATCACTGCGTAGCACACGTTTTTGCTGCAATGAGGGTTGTTCCATCACCGGCATATTGAAGCGAATATGATCGCTACGTTGTACACGTTTCGGTTTTGTTACGTTTACTTTTGCTGTTTTATAAAAGCTAATGCGATCTGTGCGTACCACTTTTTCTGCAGCAGGTGCCGCTAGACTAAACTGGCTCATCGACATCAGGATTACAGCGCCCATACTGATCATCAGCTTAGATTTCATAACATTCTCTCTCTTTGCTTAATGATCGCACTTATAAATTAAAAATTAATTAATAATCTAAAATATAGATTTATGATTCGAAGGTATTTTTTTATTCTCTCTATAGTTTTTCCAGATCATTTCTAGAAATGAAAAATGAAGCAGGCATAAAAAATCCCTCCGAAGAGGGATTTTCTCATTCAACACATCAGCAGTTAAGCAAGCAGCAAGCTATTAATCCGCTTGACATATTCAGCAGGATTTTCTGGTAATCCACCTTCTGCAATCACTGCCTGGTCAAAGATCACATTGGCCAGATCATCAAACTGCGCCGAGCCATCCAGTTTTTTCACCAACGGATGTTCCGGGTTGATTTCCAAAATCGGCTTGATATCCGGCACAGGTTGGCCTGCATCTTTCAGCATACGAATCAGCTGCGGAGACAACTCACCTTCTCCAGTCACCAGACAAGCCGGAGAATCGACCAGACGCGTCGTCACCCGCACTTCTTTGGTCTTGTCTTTTAATGAATCCGTCAACTTATCCACCACCGGTTTAAACTGGGCTGCGGCTTCTTCAAGGGCTTTCTTCTCTTCGGCATCCTGAAGGTCACCTAAGTCAACTGCACCCTTAGACACGTTTTGCAAAGGCGTACCATCGAACTCATTCACGAAGTTCATCGCCCATTCATCCACGCGTTCAGTCATCAACAGAACTTCAATGCCTTTTTTCTTGAACAGTTCCAGTTGCGGTGAATTTTTCGCAGCATTCAGGCTATCTGCAGTCACATAATAAATGGCTTTCTGGCCGTCTTTCATGCGTGCTTTATAGTCTGCCAATGACGTGCTAACTTCATCATTGGTCGAAGTCGCATAACGCAGCAGTTTCAAGATACGTTCACGGTTACTGAAATCTTCACCCAGACCTTCTTTCAATACTGAAGCAAATTCCTGATAGAAAGTCTTAAAGTTTGCCTGATCTTTTTCATCTTCAGATTTAGCCAGATTATCCAAAATGGTCAGGATACGGCGGGTATTGCCTTCACGGATGGTTTTTACATCACGGCTTTCTTGCAGTAATTCACGACTCACGTTCAATGGCAGATCGGCACTGTCCACCACACCCTGTACAA
The DNA here is from genome assembly GCF_056642055.1 of Acinetobacter sp. 129952. Next base: position 47,725 of record NZ_JBWVSU010000003.1, read on the forward strand.
AGCGCAGATAGTTTGGAATCAGGTTATCTGCATCATCCATAATGAACACACGTTTCACATACAGTTTGATACCCGCTTTGGATTCACGGGTGAAAATATCATGTGGCGCTTTGCTTGGAATATATAACAACTGGGTATATTCAGTGCTGCCCTCAACCCGGTTATGCGCCCAGGCCAATGGCGCTGCGAAATCATGGCTTAAGTTCTTGTAGAACTCGACATACTGCTCTTCAGTGATTTCAGACTTGTTACGAGTCCATAATGCGCTGGCCGAGTTAATGGCTTCCCACTCATCGGTTTTGACATACTGGCCACCTTTAGATGTTTCACCTTCAGCCGCTTCTTCTTCCTGCCAGACTTCTTTTTGCATCTGGATTGGTAGGCTGATGTGGTCTGAATATTTATTGATAATCTGCTTCACTTTATAGCTTTGCAGATAATCCAGCGCATCGTCACGTAAGTGCAGAATAATATCGGTACCACGTCCTTGTTTCGTGATCTGTTCAACTTCGAACTCACCGGTTCCGCCACTGATCCAGCGCACCCCTTCAGAGACATCTGTGCCAGCACGACGGGATTCTACCGTGATCTTGTCAGCGACAATAAAACCGGAATAGAAACCGACACCAAACTGGCCAATTAGCTGGGCATCAGCCTTTTGATCGCCGGTCAGTTTGGACATAAAGTCTTTGGTGCCTGATTTGGCAATAGTCCCTAAATTATCAATAGCTTCCTGTTCGCTTAAGCCGATCCCGTTATCTGAAATGGTAATGGTTTTATTGTCTGCATTCAGACTGACACGAACGCGCAGATCCGGATCATTTTCATAAAATTCGGGATGGTTAATCCCTTCAAAACGTAATTTGTCGCATGCATCTGAGGCATTCGAGATCAATTCGCGTAGGAAAATTTCAGGGTTTGAATAAAGCGAATGGGTCACGAGATGTAGTAACTGAGCCACTTCAGCCTGGAAACTATGTTTTTGTGCGCTAGACTCGCTCATTAATCACTCCTTTTATTTTAAATACAGGTCAATACTGTTGCCTATATGAATGGAGTGAGTTACTAAATTTTCAATAGCCAGTTGTATATTTTTTCTCAAGATATTTTATAAAGGATCTCTTGATCTAAAATGACTTGGATTTGTAAAGGCTTAGGTTTAAGGCTTAATAAGGCCCAAGCTTATAAATACGTTGAAATTGCAGGTCTATTTGCTGCTGACGCATATTATAGACCTGACTCAGACAGGACACAGATTCCTGACAGCGGTCACGGAACTGTAGCCATTTCACCTGATCACGCTGGATCACCGAACGGGTTCCCATAGGCACCATACGGCGTAAAATATGATAGCTGGTACTCATCTTGACATCGGCATCATTGAGCAGACGATGTTCACAAATCGCTTTCTCTGTCACGGTTTCAGCTTTCTGACAATCAAAACTTGCCGCATAGGCAGACCCTGCCAGCAGGCTGAAGAAGATCACAATACCTTGGCTTAAAAACTTCATGCTGATCTTCCTTATTATTCAATTATTAAGTCGTATTCAATTAATATTTACTTTATTCGTTTTAATATAGTTGAACATTGCCGATCTGCTCAATTTCAATAAGTTATAAATCGTTGTTATTTTGAAAAAAAAGCCTCATTCAAGATGAGGCTTTTTTGTTGAGCAAGGCTAGAATTTAGAACTTGTAGCTATAACCGATCGTATAAACCCAAGGATCAATATTCAAGTCGAATTTAGTATTATCAGCATCATCTAAAGTCACTTCAGGACTCAAATCTGCATAGCGCACGTCAGCAAATACTCCCCAGTTTTTGGCATCGGCTGGCTGATAATTAAAGCCGACTTGACCTGCCAAACCAAACTCTTCTTTCACGTCTTTAGCCAGACCTTCTTCATCCCAAGCAATAAAAGCTGTGCCACCTACGCCAATATATGGTGTAAAGCGTGTTGCATTTTTAAAGTTATATTTAGCGGTAATTGTGGGTGGCAGATGTTTGATCTTAGCCACCTTACCTACACCTTGAAGAGAAATGTCATGGTTAAACGGGGTAGCCAATAATAATTCTGCCGAGATATTGTCATTAAAGAAGTATTCAACCGATGGCGTAAAACCATATTCCTGATCGGCTTCTACGACTAAACCTGGTGCAATTTCAGTGTCACTTGATGGTGCTAAAGAACTGGCACCGACTTTCACCTGCCATTGACCTGCCATCGCAGATGCAGAAAGACCCATTAATGCAATTATAGCAGCTTGCTTTAACATTTTAAAATACCCCACAGGAAGAATAATTATTAAGAAAATAAATCTTAATTAATAATAAACACGAGGGAAAATAATATGCAATAAGTATTATAAAACTAATTTTTAATTATTATTTAAACTACTGATTTAAAAAGTTATTTATTTTAAATTGACTGAATTAGTTGGTTTTAAATACCAAGTATATTAATCAGATAAATATGAATTTATTCAGACTAAAATAATCAGGTTTATATTAATTTTTATTTAAAAATATATTTTAAATACATCTTATTGTTTATTTTAAATCCAGATAAATCTGCTCCAATAGATATCAGAGCAGATTGAAATTGACTTACAGAACCATGGCTGCAATCCAGCCAAAAATCATCAACGGAATATTGAAGTGAATGAAGGTTGGAATCACACTGTCCTTCATATGGTCATGCTGACCATCCATATTTAAACCCGAAGTTGGGCCCAAAGTTGAATCCGAAGCTGGAGAACCGGCATCCCCCAAAGCTGCTGCAGTCCCGATAATTGCAATAGTCGCAGCCGGGCTAAAACCAAACTGGATACACAGCGGTACATAGATGATGGCCAGAATCGGCACGGTTGAAAATGATGAACCAATGCCTAGGGTAATCAACAGGCCGATGAGCAACATCAGGAACGCTGCCAGTGCCTGACTGTCACCAATCCAGTTGACCGATGCTTCGACCAGTGCAGGTACCTGATTGGTCGCTTCAATCACGGCGGCAAAACCTTGTGCTGCAATCATGATAAAGCCGACCAGCGCCATCATGCGCATACCGGTAATGATCACATCATCCGCTTCTTTCCATTTGAAAATGCCAGCACAGCTGAGAATCGCGACACCGACTAAACCTGCCAGAATCATTGAATCTGAATACAGCTGTACAGCCAATGTGGCTACAACTGCAAGACCGGCCATCCAGATGGTAAATTTCGAAATTTCAGGTTTAAGGTTTTGCTCTACTCCAAGTTCAGCAGAAATACTTTGCTGCTCTTCGATATGAATATCTTTATAGAGACGTGGTTTACGGTAAGAGAAGAAAATGGCAATCAACAACCCGACCAGCATGCCAATGACCGGAATGACCATTGCAGATGGAATCTGATCATAAGTAATTTCAAAACCATAAGGCTTACCAAAGGTATTGATGTTATGCCCCAGAATATCATTCAGGAAGATCGCGCCAAAACCGACTGGAATGAGCATATAGGTGGCAACCAGACCAAAGGTCAGCAAACAGGCCACCAAACGGCGATCCAGTTGTAAATGGTTAAATACAATCAATAGCGGCGGAATCAGTACCGGAATGAAGGCAATATGCACGGGAATGACGTTCTGCGAGAACACGGCTGCAATAGCAACCGTGAAGAAGATCAGATATTTCACCCGGTTTTGCGCTTTAAAATCGGCCTCACCTTTTAAGGTGCTGATCATTTTATAAGCCAGTAAATCCGGTAAACCCGAACGCGCCAGAGCCAAAGCAAATGCACCTAAAATACCGTAAGCCAAGGCAATTTTGGCACCACCACCCAAACCATTGTTAAACGCGTCCAAGGTTCCCTGCAGGCCCAGACCTGCCAATAAACCACCTGTAACAGCACCAATGACCAGGGCAAAAACCACAGGTACACGTGCCAACGAGAGTCCGAACATGACTCCAATAGCAGCAAGAATTGCGAACATAATGAATCGGAATAGAGAGAAAGCGGCTATTTTATCAGAAAATGCGGATAAAAATTCCGCCACTTTTTTCTGGTCGGGTCATGTTTCGCGGAGTGGCCTGTCAATGAATGTCAGCAGATTTACGCTGAATAAACTCATCAATCAATTGAGCCACTTGCTCCGGTTGACTCAGGATCGCCCAGTGATTGGCAGCCAGTTCTACTTTCGAGAAATCATCCACCCATTTTGACATTTCATCAACCAGATCTGGCCCGACAAACTGGTCATATTTCAGCACAATCGCCTGTACCGGACAGATGGCAAAACGCTGCCGTGGTTGAGCTAAGCGTGGCAAAAAATTGGCCCGATACAGGTTCACACCATATTTGCCATCTTTGACAATATGCGGGTTGAGTGGCAGATCATCGTGTCTTTCCAGTTGCTGCACGATCTTGCCCCAACGCTGCGGATTAAAAAAATTCCAGGCCAACGGCGCCACTAAAGGCAACTGAAACATCGCGATATACCAAGATTTGCTCATTTGCTTTAAAAATTTTGCTTTGTTTTGCTGGAACTGTTCACGCATCCAGAAAGCGGCATGATCCAGACATGGCCCAGATAAGGTGCTATAAGACAGAATTCGCCCTTTAAAGCGTGGATCGGTGACAGATTCCCAGGACTGAATTGAGCCCCAGTCATGCGCAGCCAGATGAAAAGCTCGATTCGGCAATACCTTATTCACCACCTCTTCCAGATCCTGACTTAAACGGGCCAAGCGGTAATCGGAGATTTTTTTGGGAATACTGGACTCCCCTGCGCCCCGGACATCATAAGTCACCACAAAATAATCCTGACTCAAATGAGCAATGACTGGCTCCCAAACTGCTTGATGATCAGGATAGCCATGAACCAGTACCAAGGCTGTTTGTTCGGGTTGTCCATAAGTTTTGACACAGAGACACTGCTGATCCGTGGTATCGACCCATTGCACTTGTGTTTCCATCTTTTGATCCTGTTTTTATTATTGACCACTTAGTTTATAAATCGGCATGATTGATCAATGCCAGCGCATTTTTGTTGCTCTAGTATGCATAATCACAGCCGCAAAAAGAATGTCAGTATGAGCCTATTCCAGAAAATTCAAAAACTGCCTCTGGTTTCAAAATTTATTCTGAACCGCTATGCCCCTTATCGTGGTGCAGGCATTGAAATTAATAAGATTGATTTTAATAATTATCACGTTCGGGTCAAAATGCCGCTGACCCGTAAGAACCAAAATATTGTCGGTGTGCATTTTGGTGGCAGCCTGTATTCGATGGTCGATCCCTTTTACATGTTATTGCTGATGCATCATTTGGGGCCGAAATATCTGGTCTGGGATAAAGGCGCCAGCATTCAGTTTTTGGCACCGGGTCGCGGCACAGTGGTGGCGGATATTCGGATTTCTGCTGAAGAAATTACCACGATTATCAATCTGGCGGCCGATAATGCGCCAGTGTATCGACATTATCAGCTGAATATTTATGATGAAGCCGGGGTCAGAATTGCTGAGGTAGAGAAAACGGTCTATATCCGGCGGAAACAGAGCAAAGGGAAAATTAACGCTCCTAAATAAGATAAAAGCGCCACATTGGCGCTTTTAAATCTAGATGAATCTGAAGTAACTTTCGACTTAACGACGACGGTTATCCTGTTCAATCGCAGCACCGGCACCACCACCGATTGCACCACCAATTGCAGCACCCGCATTACCACCGAAGATGCTTTTACCGACTGCTGAACCAACAGCACCACCTACACCACTATAGGTCGCATTACGGTTTGAACCGCCTTGGGATTTACTACCCACTGCCGCACCGGCACCACCACCCACAGCTGCACCAACGCCACCGCCGACTTTATTACCGACACCACCACCCACTGCACCACCAAGGGCTGCAGCACCGATCCGTTGCTCATTGGCAGACATACTTTCACAACCCGCCAACATAAAGATGGAAAGAGTGGCAACTGCCATAACACCCATTAATTTTTTCATGACCTTGGCCTTCCTGTCTTGCTTTATTTAAGCTTATCTTCATTTTATGAAACTAAAATCTGTAGCGTGTTACTTCTCTCGGTATTCCTGCTGAGTTTTGTAAATATCAATGGATTATTCTTCTGTTCAAGATGTCTTATTTATAAATTTCAGACAAAAAAAGACGCCCGAAGGCGTCTCTTTTCTCAGCTTTAACTCGAATTAGAATTCTTCGTTAAATGCCTGGCTTAGAGCTTGGTCTACATCAGAGAAATCATTGTGCAGTTCAAATTCTGCAGCTTCTGCTTCTTGACGACGACGCTCCAAGTGGTAAGCCAAACCTGTACCCGCTGGGATCAGGCGACCTACAACCACGTTCTCTTTCAAGCCGCGTAAGTCATCTTCTTTACCTGTTACAGCCGCTTCAGTTAACACACGCGTGGTTTCCTGGAACGATGCAGCAGAGATGAACGAGTCAGTAGAAAGCGATGCTTTCGTAATACCCATCAATTGACGTTCAAACTTCGCAGGGAACTTGTTTTGTGCAAGAACTGCTTGGTTTTCTTGAACAACGCGGATGTAATCCACTTGTTCGCCTTTGATGAAGCTAGTATCGCCGCCATCAGTGATATCAACTTTACGCAGCATTTGACGTACGATGACTTCAATATGCTTGTCGTTGATTTTTACACCTTGCAGACGGTATACATCCTGAACTTCATTCACGATGTAGTTTGTAAGCGCAACTTCGCCTTTCAAACGCAAGATATCGTGCGGGTTCTGTGGACCATCAGAAATAGTTTCACCACGGTTCACATGTTCGCCTTCGAACACGTTAATCGTACGCCATTTCGGAATCAACTCTTCATAAATCTCAGAGCCATCATCCGGCGTAATCACCAGACGGTTCTTACCTTTGGTCTCTTTACCAAAGCTTACAACACCCGACACTTCTGCAAGGATTGCGTGCTCTTTCGGCTTACGTGCTTCGAACAAGTCAGCTACACGCGGCAGACCACCGGTAATATCACGGGTACGTGAAGTTTCTTGTGGTACACGACCGATAACATCACCGACACCAATCGTTTCACCATCGCGAACAGAAAGAATCGTGTTCTGTGGCAGGAAGTAGAACTGTTCGCCACCATCAACGGTATCCAACACAACAGCAGGACGCAAATCTTTACCTGACGCAGGACGTGAAGTCACTGGCAAGATTTCGATGGTTGACATACCTGTTGCATCATCAGTTTTAGAAGTAACCGTCACGCCATCAGCGATTTGGCTGAAACGTACTTTACCAGCAACTTCTGTTACTAATGGATGTGTATGCGGATCCCAAGTCGCCACGATACCGCCTGCTTCTACAGCTTCGCCATCTTTCAGCAAGATAGACGCACCGTATGGGAGCTTATAGCGCTCGCGCTCACGACCTAAATCATCCGCAATACCGATTTCACCTGAACGTGAAGTCGATACCAAGTGACCTTTGGCATGTTGTACTGTTTTCACGTTGTGGAAACGTACTGTACCTTGGTTACGAACTTGTACGCTGTTTGCAGCAGAAGTTCGGCTCGCAGCACCACCGACGTGGAAGGTACGCATCGTTAACTGTGTACCTGGCTCACCAATCGATTGAGCTGCCATTACACCAACAGACTCACCCGGGTTCACCTGATGACCACGTGCCAGGTCACGACCGTAACATTTCGCACATACACCAAAGGTAGATGCACAGTTCACGACTGAACGCACTTTAATTTCGTCGACACCCTGGCTTTCGATAAACGCAGCCAGTTTCTCGTCAATTAACGTATTACGTGGAAGCAGAACTTCGTCTGTACCTACACGTTTCACGTCTTCAGCAACCACACGACCCAATACTCGTGCACCCAGGTTCTCGATGACATCGCCACCTTGAATGAACGGAGTCATTACCAGACCGTCATACGTACCACAATCCGGCTCAGTAATGACCAAGTCCTGCGCAACGTCTACTAGACGACGAGTCAAATAACCAGAGTTCGCAGTCTTCAATGCTGTATCGGCCAAACCTTTACGCGCACCGTGTGTCGAGATGAAGTACTGAAGTACGGTCAAACCTTCACGGAAGTTCGCTTTAATAGGCGTTTCAATGATCGAGCCATCCGGCTTCGCCATCAAACCACGCATACCCGCCAACTGACGAATCTGAGCTGCCGAACCACGGGCACCTGAGTCAGACATCATGTAGATCGAGTTGAATGATTTTTGCTTCTCATCTTCACCCTGTTTGTTCTTCACAGTGGTGAAAGACAAGTTGTCCATCATCGCTTTAGCAACCTGGTCATTGGTACGCGCCCAAATATCGACCACTTTGTTATAACGTTCGCCGGCAGTTACGAAACCTTGTTCGAACTGTTGTTCGATTTCACGAACTTCAGCTTCCGCTTTACCAATAATTGCTTGTTTTTGCGGTGGAATAACCATGTCTTCCATACCGACAGATACACCTGAACGCGTCGCTTGACGGAAGCCCAAATACATCAACTGGTCAGCGAAGATAACAGTATCTTTCAGACCCAATTTACGGTAGCAAGAGTTAATTAACTTAGAAATATTTTTCTTCGTCATCTCAACGTTAATTTGCTGGAAATCCATACCTTCAGGCACAACTTCCCAAAGTAGGCAGCGACCAGGCGTCGTATCTACAATAATGGTTTGCTGTTCACGGTTACCATCTTCGTCGATCACAGTCTGGTGTACACGTGCTTTAACGCGAGCGTGTAGATCAACCTGACCTGTTGCCAGTGCACGGTTTACTTCGTGAGTATCCGCGAACACCATGCCCTCACCTTTGGCATTGATTGCATCACGCGTGATGTAATACAAGCCCAAGACCACGTCCTGAGACGGTACGATGATTGGCTCACCGTTCGCTGGAGACAGAATGTTGTTCGTCGACATCATTAACGCACGAGCTTCAAGCTGAGCTTCAAGTGTTAATGGTACGTGTACCGCCATCTGGTCACCATCGAAGTCGGCGTTAAACGCAGCACATACAAGTGGATGTAGACGGATCGCTTTACCTTCGATCAGGATCGGTTCAAATGCTTGAAGACCCAGACGGTGAAGAGTTGGCGCACGGTTCAACATCACTGGATGTTGACGAATCACGTGAGCAAGAACGTCCCAAACTTCTGGAGTTTCGCGCTCAACCATTTTCTTCGCAGCTTTAATGGTGGTTGCTTGACCAGATGCCTGTAGTTTCGCGAAAATGAATGGCTTGAACAGTTCAAGTGCCATTTTCTTCGGAAGACCACATTGGTGCAAACGCAGGTTTGGACCAACAGTAATTACCGAACGACCAGAGTAGTCAACACGCTTACCAAGTAAGTTTTGACGGAAACGACCTTGCTTACCTTTGATCATGTCTGCCAAAGATTTAAGCGGACGCTTGTTCGAACCGGTAATTGCACGACCGCGACGACCGTTATCCAGCAATGCATCTACAGACTCTTGTAACATACGTTTTTCGTTACGTACGATGATGTCTGGCGCTGCAAGGTCAAGAAGACGCTTCAAACGGTTGTTACGGTTGATCACACGACGATAAAGATCGTTCAGGTCAGAAGTCGCGAAACGACCACCTTCAAGTGGTACAAGCGGACGGAGGTCTGGTGGAAGAACTGGAAGTACAGTTAACACCATCCATTCTGGCTTGTTGTTCGAATCGTTGAATGCTTCCATCAACTTCAAACGCTTAGACGCTTTTTTCAGCTTGGTTTCTGAAGTTGTAACAGGAATTTCTTCACGAAGACGCGCGATTTCAGCTTCAAGATCGATGTCTTTCAACAAGTCTTGAACCGCTTCAGCACCCATTTTCGCTGTGAATTCATCACCGTGTTCTTCTAATGCATTGAAGTATTCTTCATCGTTTAGAAGTTGGTATTTCTCAAATGGAGTCATACCCGGATCGGTCACTACATAAGATTCGAAATACAATACACGTTCGATATCACGTAGCGTCATGTCTAATAATAGACCGATACGGCTAGGCAATGATTTCAAGAACCAGATGTGTGCAACTGGAGATGCCAGCTCGATGTGACCCATACGTTCACGACGAACTTTCGCAGTTGTTACTTCAACGCCACATTTTTCACAAATGACGCCTTTGTATTTCATACGCTTGTATTTACCACACAAGCATTCGTAATCTTTCACTGGACCAAAGATTTTGGCACAGAACAAACCATCACGTTCAGGCTTGAACGTACGATAGTTAATGGTTTCTGGCTTTTTAACTTCACCGTGAGACCATGACTTAATCATTTCTGGTGACGCAAGACCAATACGGATGCGGTCAAACTCTACTGGAGCATGACCGTCTGAATCCGTCTTTTTGCGCATGATATCGAGCAAGTCTTTCAATTTTTTTCTCCGTGTGTTGTGGAGATTTTCACTCAACAACTGGGTCACAAATATTGTTTTTTAACTGAATTTTAATCCCCCTCAGTCCCCCTTTGTTAAGGGGGAAGCCCTCTTTATCAAAGAGGGGTTTGGGGAGATTAAATGGAACTAATTAGTCACCATTTTTCAGTTCAATGTTGATACCTAAAGAACGGATCTCTTTGGTCAATACGTTGAACGATTCAGGCATGCCCGGGTCCATATAATGGTTGCCATCTACAATGTTCTTGTAGATACGGGTACGGCCTTCAACGTCATCCGATTTCACAGTCAGCATTTCTTGTAGCGTATATGCTGCACCGTAAGCTTCTAGTGCCCAGACTTCCATCTCACCGAAACGCTGACCACCGAATTGTGCTTTACCACCAAGCGGCTGTTGCGTTACTAGAGAGTAAGAACCAGTTGAACGCGCATGCATCTTGTCATCAACCAAGTGGTTCAGTTTCAGCATGTACATGTAACCTACAGTTACCGGACGATCGAAACGCTCACCAGTACGACCATCATATAATACGGTCTGACCAGTACTAGACAGGCCTGCAAGTTGTAACAACTCTTTGATCTGACCTTCTTCAGCACCATCAAATACCGGAGTAGCCAAAGGCACGCCAGCACGCAAGTTGCCAGAAAGTTTCAAGATTTCTTCATCAGTCAAGCTATCAAGATCTTCTTGCTCGCCACCAACTTTGTTGTAAATCTTGTCTAGGAAATCACGAAGCTCAAGTACAGTACGTTGCTCTTTCATCATCTTGTCGATTTGATCGCCAAGACCTTTCGCCGCCATACCCAAGTGAGTTTCAAGAATCTGACCCACGTTCATACGCGATGGTACGCCAAGCGGGTTCAATACGATATCAACAGGTACACCGTTGGCATCATGTGGCATGTCTTCTACCGGCAAGATGTTTGATACAACACCTTTGTTACCGTGACGACCCGCCATCTTATCACCCGGCTGGATGCGACGTTTTACAGCAAGATAAACTTTAACTACTTTCAATACGCCAGTCGTCAGTTCATCGCCTGTAGAAAGTTTGCGTTTTTTCTCAGCAAATTTCTCGTCAATTTCGAAGCTCTTCTCTTTCAAGAACACTTGAATTTGAGTTAAACGTTCAGCAATTGCTTCATCAACTGGTTGAATTTCAAGAAGATCAACAAGCTCTAAACCAGACAACACGTCTTCAGACAGTTTGTCGCCACGTTTAGTTGTACCGCCACCATTCGACTCTTGGCCATTCAGTAGGCGGATTACACGTTCACGTGCAGCTTCTTCGAAGATTTTGAATTCTTCTTTCAAGTCTTTACGGTATGCATCCAATTGCGCTTTTTCAATTGCTTGAGCACGTTCGTCTTTTTCAAGACCGTCACGTGTAAACACTTGAACGTCAATCACAGTACCTTTAGTACCTGATGGAACACGTAAAGATGAGTCTTTTACGTCAGCCGCTTTTTCACCGAAGATTGCACGTAGCAATTTTTCTTCCGGAGTAAGCTGTGTTTCACCTTTAGGGGTTACTTTACCAACAAGGATATCGCCAGCAGTTACTTCAGCACCGATGTAAACGATACCTGACTCGTCCAGTTTAGACAGAGCAGCTTCACCTACGTTCGGAATATCAGCAGTGATTTCTTCCGCACCCAGTTTGGTATCACGTGCAACACATGACAATTCCTGGATATGAATAGACGTTAAACGGTCTTCTTGAAGTACACGTTCAGAAAGTAAGATCGAGTCTTCGTAGTTGTAACCGTTCCAGGTCATGAACGCAACGCGCATGTTCTGACCCAGTGCCAGCTCACCGCCATCAGTTGATGGACCATCAGCCAGGACATCACCACGACCTACTTTATCGCCCAGGTTCACAAGAACTTTCTGGTTGATACAAGTGTTCTGGTTCGAACGGGTGTACTTGATCAGGTTGTAGATATCTACACCTGCCTCACCTGCGATCATTTCGTCTTCATTCACACGAATAACCACACGAGACGCATCAACAAACTCGATACGACCACCACGTTGAGCGATCACACATACACCTGAGTCATGTGCTACGTTCGCTTCCATACCGGTACCAACAAGCGGCTTGTCAGCGATCAACGTCGGAACTGCCTGACGTTGCATGTTCGAACCCATTAACGCACGGTTGGCGTCATCGTGTTCTAGGAATGGAATCAGTGACGCTGCTACAGATACAACCTGCTGAGCAGATACATCCATATGGGTTACTTTTTCAGGAGGAATACGTACGAAGTCACCTTGATGACGAACAGATACAAACTCTTCTGTTAAGTTACCGTCTTTATCCATTGCAGAATCGGCCTGTGCAATCACAGTGCCTACTTCTTCAATTGCAGAGAGGTATTCAACTTCATCTGTTACACGACCATCAACAACCTTACGGTATGGGGTTTCCAGGAAACCGAAGTTGTTACATTTCGCATAAACAGAAAGCGAGTTGATCAAACCAATGTTTGGACCTTCCGGTGTTTCAATTGGACATACACGACCGTAGTGAGTTTGATGTACGTCACGTACTTCAAAGCCTGCACGCTCACGTGTTAAACCGCCGGGACCAAGCGCAGAAACACGACGTTTGTGGGTAATCTCAGATAACGGGTTGTTTTGGTCCATAAACTGAGACAACTGGCTTGAACCAAAGAATTCTTTGATTGCAGCAGCTACTGGCTTCGCATTGATCAAATCTTGCGGAGACAGGTTGTCAGTTTCAGCTTGGCTTAAACGTTCTTTAACAGCACGTTCTACACGAACCAGACCTACACGGAATTGGTTTTCTGTCATTTCACCAACAGAACGAACACGACGGTTACCCAAGTGATCGATATCGTCGACTTCACCTTTACCGTTACGGATTTCAACTAATGTTTTTAATACATCAGTGATATCTTCGTTCGAGAGAATGCCTTCAACTTCACGTGACTTCTGATCTGTACCGACTTCGTAAGGACGACCCAAACGACGGTTGAACTTCATACGACCCACTGGAGACAAGTCATAACGTTCAGAAGAGAAGAACAAGTTATTGAATAAGTTTTCAGCAGCTTCTTTTGTTGGTGGCTCGCCTGGGCGCATCACTTTGTAGATTTCTACCAATGCTTCTTCACGATTGCTCGTTGTATCTGCACGTAGAGAATCTGCAACGAATGAACCGCGGTCGATATCATTGGTGAACAGAATATTGAACTGCTTCACGCCGCCTTCTGCAATTTTCACCATGATTTCATGGCTTAATACAGTATTGGCTGCAATCACATCACCATCTTTTAATGGGATGTCTTCAGCAGTGATACGCTCATACAGGTACTCATCTGGCACTGCAAGTTTTTCAAGACCTGAAGCTTCCATTTGACGTACATGACGCGCATTGATACGTTTACCTTGCTCAACAATTGCCTTGCCATCCTTGTCCAGAATGTCAAATTGTGCCATTTCGCCACGCAGACGTTCAGGCACCAGGTCAATCTGGTAGCTACCCATGTCAAGATATACAGGTACTTTCTCGTAGAACATGTCGAGAATGTTTTCGTTGCTATAACCCAAGGCACGAAGTACCACGGTCGCAAGCAATTTACGACGACGGTCAATACGGACATAGACGAGGTCTTTGGCATCGAATTCAAAGTCTAACCATGAACCACGGTAAGGAATGATACGCGCTGAATAAAGGACTTTACCACTTGAGTGAGTCTTGCCTTTATCGTGGTCAAAGAATACGCCTGGTGAACGGTGTAATTGTGACACGATCACACGCTCGGTACCGTTAATTACAAAGGTACCGTTATCCGTCATCAATGGCATTTCGCCCATATAGACTTCTTGTTCACGTACGTCTTTAATTGACTTCGTTTCACGATCTTTCAGGATCAAACGAATTTTTACACGCATTGGTGCTGCATAAGTTGAGCCACGAAGGATACATTCGCGTACATCAAACTCAGGCTTACCAAGACTATACTCAACAAATTCTAAAGCAGCATTGCCAGAATAACTTTCAATAGGAAAAACTGAACGAAATGCGGCTTGGAGACCGATATCTTCGCGGTTTTTTGGTGATTTGCCATCTTGTAAGAATGTTCTGTACGAGTCGACTTGAATCGCGAGCAAGTACGGAGCATCCATGACGCTAGGCAATTTACCAAAATTCTTACGGATCCGTTTCTTTTCGGTATATGAGTATGCCATCTGGAGTCCTCGGAAAGTGTAAACCAAGCCCGCCTGCAGAACGGGCTCAGAAGGAATTACGCTGGCCGATATGGCCACCACTCTTTACAAATGCTGCAATTTTTAGTGGTATTAAAACGCTTATCAATATTTTTTAATGAAAAATATTGGTAAACGTTTGTTCATTATGTTTATTTTCAATTTGTATGATTTTTATATCATGCAAACAAAAATCGAGCCGATTATTGTAACGCAAAAAGGCTGATGACCCAAGAGCCATCAGCCAATTTTTGGAGCCGATTATAAAAAAACCGGCTCCCTTAAGAAATTACTTAAGAGTAACTGTAGCACCAGCTTCTTCAAGTTTCTTCTTAAGCTCTTCGCCTTCTTCTTTAGAAACGCCTTCTTTAAGAACTGCAGGAGCGCCTTCAACCATGTCTTTAGCTTCTTTCAAGCCAAGGCCAGTCGCTTCACGAACTGCTTTAATTACAGCAACTTTGTTCGCGCCGAAAGAAGTCAATTCAACATTGAATTCAGTTTGTTCTTCAGCAGCAGCAGCAGCAGGACCAGCAGCAACAGCTACAGCAGCAGCAGATACATTGAATTTCTCTTCGAAAGCAGAGATAAGTTCAACAAGTTCAAGAACAGTTTTTTCAGCAACTGCGTTTAGGATTTCTTCGTTTGTTAAAGCCATGAGATTAACTCCAAATGGGTATTGAATGATGTGTGTTTAAGTTTGAGCTTAAGCAGCTTCTGACTCGTTTTTCTCTTGAAGCGCTGTAAGTAAGCGGCCCAATTTCGAAATAGGAGCTTGAAGAACGTTTGCAAGCATAGTAAGCGCTTTCTCTTGGTTCGGAAGATTCGCGATTACGCTAACTTCTGCACCTTGATAAAGTTTGCCATCAAATGCAGCAGCTTTAAGTTCAAATGCTTTATTAGTTTTAGCGAATTCTTCGAACAAACGTGCAGCAGCACCCATGTCGTCTTCAGAATTCGAGAAAGCTAAGATTGTTGGGCCAACAAGGTTGTCGTTCAAGATATTGAATTGAGTATCTTGAAGAGCACGTTTAGCCAAAGTGTTACGAACGATACGTGTAGTAACACCAAGTTTACGCGCTTCAACACGTAGAGTAGTTAACTGCTCTACAGTCAAACCTTGATAGTCAGCAACAACAGCAGCAAATGCAGTAGAAGCAACTTCAGCTACTTCAGCTACGATCTGTTTTTTGCCTTCGATAAGAAGAGCCATTGTAAAACCTCCTAACGGTGATTTATGTACTTACGCGAAGTACACTCCCAATTCGCAAGACCATCACTGGACTCACACGCGGAGGATGAACAAATCACACCACCGCGTCTACGCAGGCTGGGCTATTAAGAGAGAAGCATAAAACTCCCCTCGCCCGCGGTCTTTGACGCTGATAAATTTTCATTTATCAATTCAAAGTTTGCCTAAGTTTGCAAAATACGACGGAGCGTTTCTTGCGTAAAATTTGAAGAACTGCTTCAAATTTTACTCAGGGCTTTAAAATTCTGTAATAAGTCGAGACTTATTTAGAAACGTTTGCTACATCAACGATCAAACCAGGACCCATAGTTGAGCTCAAAGTGATCTTTTGAATGTATACGCCTTTAGACGTAGCAGGTTTCAAACGCTTCAAGTCAGCAACAAGTGCTTCAACGTTTTGACGAACAGCAGCAGCTTCAAAACCTACTTGACCGATCGCAGCATGGATAATACCAGCTTTGTCTACGCGGTAACGTGCTTGACCAGCTTTTGCATTTTTAACTGCAGTAGCAACGTCAGGAGTTACAGTACCCACTTTAGGGTTTGGCATTAAGCCACGTGGACCAAGGATCGTACCAAGTTTACCTACAACGCGCATTGCATCTGGAGCAGCAATTACTACGTCAAAGTCAAGGTTACCCGCTTGGATGCTTTCAGCAAGATCGTCGAAACCAACAACGTCTGCGCCTTCAGCTTTAGCAGCTTCAGCAGCAGCGCCTTGAGCGAATACAGCTACACGTACAGTTTTACCAGTACCTGCAGGAAGTGTAGTCGCGCCACGAACAACTTGGTCAGATTTACGAGGATCAACACCTAGGTTTACCGCGATATCTAGAGATTCTTTGAATTTAGGAGCTGGAAGGCTCTCTAAAACTGCAACAGCTTCTTCTAGCGTGTAAACTTTGTGTGCTTCTACAGCAGCAACAATCGCTTTTTGACGTTTAGTTAATTTAGCCATGTCTTAAAGCTCCACTTCCAAGCCCATAGAACGCGCAGAACCAGCAATGGTACGTACACGTGCGTCTAAATCAGCACCAGTCAAATCTGGTTCTTTAGTAGTCGCGATTTCTTCGATTTGAGCACGAGTCAACTTACCAACTTTAGTTTTGTTAGGTACAGCTGAACCCTTCTGGATACCAGCAGCTTTCTTAAGAAGAACAGCAGCAGGTGGAGTTTTCATGATGAATGTGAACGACTTGTCGTTGTACACAGTGATCACGACTGGAATTGGCAGACCAGCTTCAACTTTTTGTGTAGCAGCATTGAATTCTTTACAGAATGCCATGATGTTCACACCACGTTGACCTAGTGCAGGACCAATCGGTGGAGATGGATTCGCTTTACCAGCTGGAACTTGCAGCTTGATATAGCCGTCAATCTTCTTAGCCATTTCAAATTACCTCTGGGTGCAAACGCCGGTGAAGGCTCCCCAATGATTTCAAGTAACGATACCGTTACAACAACAATGCCTGACTTATAAATAAGTCAGGCGTTTTCAACCCATACAAATTAGACTGATTTTTCGACTTGACGAAATTCCAATTCAACTTGAGTTGGTCGGTTAAATACATTAATGGTCAGCGTTAAACGCGACTTTTCGTACTGAACTTCTTCCACCACACCTTTAAAGTCGGTGAATGGCCCGTCAACCACGAGTAATTCTTCGCCTGGTTCAAACATCGTCTTAGGACGAGGTGCTTCGCCAGTATTGCGTACACGCGCAAGAATCGCATCTGCTTCTTTTTGCGTAATCGGTGCCGGTTTTTCAGCCGTACCACCAATAAAACCTAAAACTTTTGGACATTCTTTAACAATGTGCCAAGTATCATCGTTCATTTCCATTTCGACTAGGACATAGCCAGGAAAGAACTTACGCTCTGATTTACGCTTCTTGCCATCCTTCATTTCTACCACTTCTTCGGTAGGAACAAGGACTTCACCAAAGCTATCGGCAACAGCGCTACGCTGGATTCGATCATTAAGCGAACGCATCACTTGTTTTTCATAACCTGAATAGGCATGAATAATGTACCAACGTTTCATAGCTCTCTTACCCGATAATAAACTTCATTAACCAGCCTAAAATATAGTCAAAACACCACAATAAGATGGATGCAATTACGACTACAACAAGAACTTGCCAAGATGTGGACATCGTCTCTTGCTTGGTAGGCCAGGTCACTCGACGCAACTCAATTCGTGCATCTTTCAGCAGACGAATAAAGCCTTTGCCTTGATGGGTGGCGTATAATAAACCGAATGCTGCAACGATACAAGCCAAAATCACCCCAACGCGCACCCAAATATCATTCGCAGGTGCCCAGTACGCTGGTAAATATTGGTTTACCATCATTGCACCAACCAATAAAATCAAGGCGATAACCCATAGAACCATGTCTAATGGAGAACCAGAACTTACATCTACTGCAGGATTATTTCTTTGAGGAATTGCCGCTTCGCCTAATGCGTCGCGTGATTTTTCATTCGACATTTTTGTACTCGTCGTAGGTTTCGCGACTTATTATATGACCAATTTTGCCGACATCAAGCGTCTTTTTAGAAACTTGGCAGGTCAGGAGGGACTCGAACCCCCAACATTCGGTTTTGGAGACCGACGCTCTACCAATTGAACTACTGACCTGCAAAACAACAAGTTGGAGCCTAAGCTCCAACCTGCTTGTCTTATTCTATGATTATGCAGTTACTTTAGCAACTACACCAGCACCCACTGTACGACCGCCTTCACGGATCGCAAAACGTAGACCTGGGTCCATTGCGATTGGGTGGATTAGCTCTACTGACATCTCAACGTTGTCACCAGGCATAACCATTTCCACGCCTTCTTTAAGCGCGATCGCACCAGTTACGTCCGTAGTACGGAAGTAGAACTGTGGACGGTAACCGTTAAGGAATGGAGTGTGACGACCACCTTCTTCTTTAGAAAGTACGTATACTTCCGCATCGAATTTAGTGTGTGGCTTGATCGCACCTGGTTTAGTCAATACTTGACCACGTTGTACGTCTTCACGCTTAGTACCACGAAGAAGAACACCACAGTTCTCGCCCGCACGACCTTCGTCAAGAAGTTTACGGAACATTTCTACGCCGGTTACTGTAGTAGTTTGAGTATCACGGATACCAACGATTTCTACAGACTCACCTACTTTAACGATACCAGTCTCAACACGGCCAGTTACTACTGTACCACGACCAGAGATTGAGAATACGTCTTCAATTGGCATAAGGAATGGAAGGTCAATTGCACGCTCTGGCTCTGGAATGTAAGAGTCAAGTGCTTCAACAAGCGCAACTACAGCTGGCTCGCCGTATTGGCTGTCATCACCGTTAAGCGCAAGAAGAGCAGAACCACGGATCACTGGAGTGTCATCACCCGGGAAGTCGTAAGTAGAAAGAAGTTCACGAACTTCCATTTCAACTAGTTCAAGAAGCTCTTCGTCGTCTACAAGGTCGCATTTGTTCAAGAATACAACGATGTAAGGTACACCTACCTGACGAGAAAGCAGGATGTGTTCACGAGTCTGTGGCATAGGACCATCAGTCGCAGCACATACAAGGATCGCACCATCCATCTGAGCAGCACCAGTAATCATGTTTTTAACATAATCGGCGTGGCCCGGGCAGTCTACGTGAGCGTAGTGACGAGTTGGAGAATCGTATTCTACGTGTGAAGTATTAATTGTAATACCACGTGCTTTTTCTTCTGGTGCAGAGTCGATTGCAGCGTAGTCTTTCGCTTCGCCACCGAATTTCTTCGCACATACAGTTGCAATTGCAGCTGTTAAAGTTGTTTTACCATGGTCAACGTGACCAATTGTGCCCACGTTAACGTGTGGCTTATTACGTTCAAACTTAGCCTTAGCCATGTTAATCTTCCTCGTTTACGTCGAACACAATTCTGAGTAAAACCCAGCTCCGACATATCGTTTAAAAAAACCGAACACCAAATACTTGAAAAGCAGACTAAATAGCCTGCTTTTGGAATTTCTTTGCAACAGAGTTGCTAAACTGTAATCTGGAGCTCTTATCGAGATTTGAACTCGAGACCTCTCCCTTACCAAGGGAGTGCTCTACCACTGAGCTATAAGAGCAAATATTAGTACTTCAATGGAGCGGGAGACGAGGGTCGAACTCGCGACATGTAGCTTGGAAGGCTACCGCTCTACCAACTGAGCTACTCCCGCACGATGTTGGTACAAACCACTTATTGAAGTCTTAAAATTGGTGGTGAGGGAAGGATTCGAACCTTCGAAACTTTCGTAGCGGAGTTACAGTCCGCCCCCTTTGACCGCTCGGGAACCTCACCATTTTTTACACTTACATCAGTGCTGTTCTTTACTTCACACTACCAAACTTCTAAGATGGTGCCGGCACACGGATTCGAACTGTGGACCTACTGATTACAAGTCAGTTGCTCTACCAACTGAGCTATGCCGGCGTTTCTTAGTGTTTCGTACGTTTCGTATCGGAACGGTGTGCAGTTTAGCAAAACTCAGAATCCTTGCAAGTGTTTTTTTCAAAAAAAACGTCAAAAACTCATAAAATCAAACCATTTGATGATAATTCAACCGCTTTGATCACTGCGCGAGCTTTTATTTGGGTTTCATTCCACTCAGATTCAGGATTTGAGTCGGCAACTAACCCTGCTCCAGCCTGAACATAGACCTTATTTTCGCGAATGACACAGGTACGAATCGCAATCGACATGTCCATTTCGCCATGCCAGCCTAAATAACCAACAGCACCACCAAAAATTCCACGTTTTACCGGCTCAACTTCGTCAATAATTTCCATGGCACGGATTTTTGGCGCGCCTGAAAGTGTGCCTGCGGGGAAAGTTGCCTTAAAAACGTCCAGAGCATCGACATCATCACGTACTTCACCCTGCACATTGGAGACAATATGCATCACATGTGAATAACGTTCGATCACCATTTGATCAGTTACCTGCACTTTGCCAATTTTTGCAATGCGTCCCACATCATTACGTCCCAGATCAATCAGCATGACATGTTCAGCAATTTCTTTTTCGTCAGAGAGTAAGTCCTGCTCAAGTGCCAGATCTTCTTCTTTGGTTTTGCCACGTGGACGGGTTCCCGCTAATGGACGAACTGTGGCAATACCATTTTCCAGACGGGACAGAATTTCAGGAGAGGAACCGACAATATGGAATGGCGTGTTATTTTCCAAGGTCTGCCCTTGCACCAGGAACAAATACGGCGATGGATTGAGATGACGCAGCGCACGATACACCTGTAGCGGGTCACCGTCGAAGTCAGACACCATCCGGTGCCCGGGTACGACCTGCATTACATCTCCAGCACGAATATACTCTTTGACCTTTTCCACCGAAGCAATGAAGTTGTCATGTCCGGTGAGGGACTCGAAATGTGGCGGCCTATGTTTTTCAGCTTTAAGACTGATGGGCGTGGCAAGAATATTTTCTAATTCATTTAATTGTTCATGTGCTTTTTCATAAGAACCCGGAGCAGTGGCATCAGCATGTACGATCAGGAACAAGGTATCTTTTAAATTATCAAACACGATGACGGTTTTAGACAGCATCATCCAGATATCGGGTAAACCAACCGGATCTGCTTCAGGCACATTTTTTAACTTCGGCTCGATATAACGCACAGCGTCGTAACCAAAGTAACCAACTAATCCACCAGTAAAACTCGGCAAGTCCGGCAATTCTACCTGGGTAGGCACCTTAAATTGCGCCTGAAAATCACGGATATATTGAAATGGATCAGCACAGTGCTGTTTTTCAATTGAAGCATCTGCATGCTGTACCGTCAGTTCGCCTGCATTGCAGGAAAATACAGTAGATTCACCTAGTCCAATAATCGAATAGCGTGCCCAGTTCTCTCCGCCTTCTACGGATTCAAATAAATAAGCCTGCTGATGCTGTTTAAGGCGTGCAAAAATAGAAAGTGGTGTATCGGTATCTGCCAGACGCTGACGATAAACAGGAATGAGATTATAGCCTTGTGCAGCAAGTTGCTGGAATTGTGCTTGAGTGGTCATGCGGTTTTTCTCTTTAAATTAGGGTTACTCAGTATGTAAATAGAATTGAACTGAGCGACGCCATCGAAAAACCTTACAACTATTCATTTTCTTTCCTTAGTACGCGTATTAGGCAAGTAATTCTCTAAGATCATCCACAATCTGCTGCGGCTGACAATCTGCAATATTTTCACCATGATTATAGCCATAGCTGACCACAACACAATCAATCCCGGCGCGGCGTGCGGCTTCAACATCATTGGAAGAATCGCCAATGAGCAAGACCTGTTCTTTGCTCACCTTATAATGTTCGACACAGTGCAACAACTGGCGTGGGTGCGGCTTACGTTCAGTAAAACGGTCGCCACCAATAGTATCGGCAAAATAATGAGCCATATCCAAGGTATCTAGAATACTGCGGGCAGGAAGTTCAGGCTTATTGGTCACACAAATCAGGGTTTTACCTTGAGCTTTGGCCCAGTCCAGAAATTTCAGGATTCCCGGAAAAGGAACGGTATCAACACAGGGATCGACATTATAAATATCCAAAAAAGTGTTTAAGAGCTCTTGATGCTGTGCCGGTGTGACTTCGCCAACCAGATGCTGGAGTACACTTTCACAGAATATCGACGTGCCCTTGCCCACCCAGGTCCGCACCTGATCTTCGGTCACCAAAGGCAATTGCAGCACATTCAGACTCATATTCATGGCCCGATACAGATCATGTGCTGAATCCACCAAGGTACCATCCAGATCAAACAAGATCAGTTCGCGCTTTTCTAATTGTGCAATAGACATCCCGACCCTCTTTTATAATGTGCGCAGCCACAAAAAAGGCATGCGCTATGCATGCCTTGATTGTAACCAATCATCAGCTTATTTGAACAACAACCAAGCCATAATTGCCAAAATAATCAGCACAATCACTGAAATCAAACCTACAGATACATTTTTCTGGGTTTCTTTTTCCTGTTCTACACGTGATACAGGCTGCTCAACCGGAATTGGGGTAGGCTCTGGTTTTACCGCATTAATGTCCACGCCTTCCGGAATAGGTGCCGGTTTTGGAATACCGACATTGGTTGGCATGCCATCACGGGTTAATTGTACCGTAGCATCACGATGTTTCAGTTCCGGCATTCCCTGATCATTCATTTGCTGTGCAGGTGTAGGCTCAGCGACTTCGACCTGTTCCACGACTTTTTCTGCCGTTGCTTCAATTTCTGCTGGAACCTCTACTGCAGCCGCAGGCGCCATTACTGAAAATTTCAAGCTGGCAAACTGAACAATGTCATCCTGCTTTAATAAGGTTTCTTGCGCAATCTGCACATCATTGACGAAAGTGCCATTCGATGAACCCAAATCCTGCACCCAGAGCGCATCATCCTTTAGTAAAAATGCCGCATGTTTACGGGAGATTTCCGCAGCCTGTAACACGATATCTGCCGCCTGATGACGCCCCACCAGCATGTCACGGTCAATGCTAATTTCCTGTCCTGTTAAGTCGCCTGTAATCGCGTGTATTTTCCAAGTCATGAAAGTTACTTCTCTGTTCTCTTTGACATTATCATAACATGCTGTCTGCAAATGCGAATGACTTAGCTTTTGGGTCTAAGTGTGGTTGTTGTAACGGTATTTTTACTTTTTTCTACCTGTTGGACGGGTTCTACCACTTGTCGCTGAATCACTGGTTCTATCGCTACCGGCGTAACAACTACATTGGCTGGCTGCGCCTGAACGGGTGCGGTCGGCACAGTTTGATAAGTCGAGTTTTGCAATGGCGTTCTGGATACTGGAATTCGCTGTTGATACACATCTTCAACACTTTCTGGCAGCTTGGCAAAGTTCCCGTCCGAATCGAGTGCGAGTTGCAGACTATATAGCTGACTATAGCGTTGTTGGGTCAGTTTACGCACTGCATTTTTATCGCCTACAATGGTTGGATGGATAAAAATCAGCAGGTTACGCTTCTGATTGGATTTACCTTCAGAACGGAATAAACGTCCCAAGCCTGGAATCGCACCCAGACCCGGCACTGCTTGGCGTCCATAACTGGTGTTATCCGAAATCAGACCACCAAGCACAATGGTTTGTCCATGTTCGGCCAGAATTGAGGTTTTGATCGCTCGCTTGCTGGTAACCAGATCCTGCGCCTGCCCTTTACTGGCTTTGACATCAGAAACTTCCTGTTCCACTTCCAGGCGTACCGTACCATCTTCGCCAATATGTGGAACCACCTTTAAAGTGACCCCGACATCCTTACGTTCAATGGTGGTATAGGGATTAGCAACTCCAGCAGCGCCTGTAGACACTGAGCCTGTGACAAAGGGTACGTTTTCACCCACCACAATATAGGCTTCTTCATTGTCCATGGTCACAATCGACGGCGTAGACAACAGGTTGGATTTAGTGGTTTCTTTGAGTGCCTGAATCATCGCACCATACAGACGACGGGAACCATCACTCCCTTCACGATAATCACCGAGCACCAGTGAACTACCCGCACCCACGGCACTTGCAGCACCTGCACCGCCACCGGTGAGATAACCGGCCGCAATATTTTTCAGACTAGTCCCAAAATTATCGAAGTTCACCAGCCCAATCCCACTGCTGATATCACCCAAGGCCCATTGCACACCGAGTTGATCCGCATCAGTTCCTTCAACTTCAATAATCGCGGCTTCAATCAAAACCTGTTGACGACGGATATCCAGCTGATCAATTGCCGATTCAATTTCCCGCATCAGTTGTGGATCTGCTTTCACCACCAGAGAATTTTGTGTGGTATCGGCAATAATACTGACGCCATTGCTATTAAAGCTGGTAATTCCGCCCTGCTCATTATTCATGCCGCTATTCAGCTGAATGCCTGAAGAGGTGTTGCTACTTGAACCTGTGCTGGTATTATTGTTATTTAAATTGCTACTAGAACTGAGCGAAGACGAGTTCGAGGATGTACTACTCGAATTTGAATTACTGTTCACCGCCTGCCCGCTTACCAAACCCTGCAAGATTTCCGCAAGATTTTTAGCGCTGGCATATTTCAGACGAAAAACTTTTAATCCACCCAAACGATCCGCAGCCGGTACATCCAAGGTTTCGATTACTTGACGCACCCGTTTGCGCGTCGTGGGATCACCTTTGATGATAATCCGGTTGGTACGGGTATCTGCAATCACCCGCACCCGTGAACCGCGGACATCTTTAGCTCCACCGGTGGCAGTCATGGACTCGATCAGTCCAATCATTTCTTCGGCTTGACTCGATTGTAAGCTGACCGCTTCAATATCATTCTGACCGGTGCCATCCAGGTTGCGAATAATGGTTTCCAACTGGTAAATATTGCTGGCGCGATCCGACACAATCAGTGCATTTGTCCCCGGCACTGCCGCCAAATGGGCAAACTGCGGCATCAAGGGACGTAATGCAGGAATCAGGTCATTCGGATTGGTATTTTCCAGCCACAACACCCGTGTCACAATCTGGTCACCACTGGCGCGGCTTCTGGCATCATAGGGAATGCCTGAGCTTTTGACATTGCTGTCCGGAACCAGCTTGATGGTATTACCCGAAGGAATTGCCACCACACCGTTGACATTCAGTACGCCTAAAAACAGGTCATAGACTTCATTTTTATTCAGGGCTTTATTGGAAATGACTGTTACGTTGCCACGTACCCGCGGATCGACTGCAAAGTTTTTGCCGGTAATATCGGCCACTTCATTAATGAATGCAGTTAAGTCAGCATCTCGAAGGTTAATTTTCCAGGTTTGTGCATAACTCGCCGTACTGACCATGGCCATTAACGGTGCGGCCACACAGAATGCCCATGCTGATCGATTATTATTAAATAAAGCCATAAACTTTCGTGTTTCCTAACCCTATGCGTGATGACACATCACTTCAAATCTTGTTGTATGGTCATCACCTGATCACCACGTTTTATTTCGAGTTTGACCTGACCTTCACGTCGGGCCTGTTCCAGTAATTGTGCTTCGGTCTGTCCTTGGCTCAGCGTCTGACCATTTAAAGACAAGATCCGGTCGCCTGGTCTTAAACCCAGGCGATTACGCAATGCAGCCGGTGTGCGTGAAGTTACTTCATAACTACCATCTGCTGCACTGACCCCCATATTTTGTAAATACTGGTCCTTGTTTTCCTGCATCTGCTGGATGGCTCGACCAATTTCATTCTGTGGCGAAGGCTGCTCAGGCATACTACTAGAAGGCATAGCAGGCATTGAACTTGAAGATGCTGATGTTTCCGGCACAATCGGCTGATTCAAACCATTTTCCAGACCTTTGAATAAGACTTCCTGAGTAGCACCTGTGGATCGACGCAGAATAACCCGATCCCAATACACCTCAGCCAACTCAAAACCGCTATTGGCCAGCATTTCCCCGACACGGTAACGATCGACCTGATCATTAATTTTCAGTACCGCAGAAGAGTTATAACTTGGACTGGCAACCACCACCCCTTGTAAAATGATATTGGCCGTTTCAACAGCACCCGCAGACTGCCCAACTTCCTGAAACAGTGAAAATGCACCGATATTCGGAATTTGTGCCTGTTGTGAACCCAGTTCAACCCGATCCAGCTGCATGGCTTGTGGTGGAGCAATCAGCAACCAGAACAAAGCCGCCAGCTTCCAGCATAGATACAGGATGAGCAGTAACAAAACCACAGGTGCAGCACGATTGATCTGTTTCAGTTCAATATTTTTTAAATCATTCAGAGAAACTGCCATCAGTTCAAGCCTCCCATTAAGGGTTGGCGGGTACTGATCACATAGGTATCCAATCCGGCTTTACCTTCATAGGAAGGCGCATTCATTAAAAAGCGCTGGGTGAGCTGGATATCCAGCATCAGATTCGGATCAAGCTTGATATTCAGCATGCGTTGATCGCGACTATCCCGAACATCAATTAACAGCTGTCCGCTTTCATCTGCGAGTTGTCCAGTCATGGCGGGTACATTCATGCGTTCCTGACGCTGAGCAAAGGTATAAATCAGCTCACCACCCGCCCATTGCATTTGCCCAGCCACCTGACTGAAACCCTGATCTTTTTTATATTTAAAATCCAGATCTTTAAACTGAATCGCAGTACTCGGCCATTGCCAGTCTGCAACTTTTTTTAAGGTTTCAGGCGCGACCTGCCCTTCAAGATTTTTGACAATCAAAGACTTATTCAGACCATAAGCCATGATCCCGGAAAGCTGGGTATTGCCGCTATGCAAATCCACATGTGCCCCAACCCGCAGCAACAGCAAATCCAGAGGCCGTACTTTCCAGTTCAGACTGCCCCGAAGATTGCCTTTTTTCCAGTCCGCACTTCCCTGCCAGATATTTCCGTTTACATTATGCAAAGTCTGGTTATTTTTATAAAATTTTGAAATTAACCAGGCCGCTGGCACTTGTAATACGACAAAAATAAAAAATGCAACAAGAGTAAGGATCAACCATCTTAAAGTTTTCGGTTTACTGCTCATCCCCACCACGACCAATCGCTCAAGTCCAAATCCCCATTTATAATTTTTCCCTTATACTCACACATTATGCACACTTTTCTACCAACGCCAATTCATAGATATAAAAAAACCAAGCAGGTATGCTTGGTTTAATCATCTTAGACTGTCTGTATGACAGCCTAATGACCAGATCAAATGGAGGCCTAGATCAGAAAATCGTCCAGCTTTGCGCCTTTTTCCAATTCTGCCACTAACCAGCGCGGTTGTTTACCACGGCCAGTCCAGGTATCGTCCGGATTGCTTTTGCTACGGTAACGCGGCTCAACCGACTTACGTGATGATTTTTTACGTTTAGACGCACCAAATTCAAGTAACTGTTCAACTGTCATACCCACTTTCTCGGCAACTGCCAAGATTTGCTGATAAGCGTCTTCAATCTCTTGATCTTTTTTTGAAGCAATCAGTGATTCTGCTTCTGCTTGTAAACGTTTTAACTCTTCTACTGATAAATGCGTAATATCTGGCATAATGCTCTCCGAAAAATAATATTATTCGTTTTGTTAAATAATAGCCCCATCATATTTATATTAAATAAAACATTCAATATAAAACCTTAGACCAATAACAATAAAGTTTAAAAAAAATTACAAATCAAAATGATTCATTCATTTTTAAATTTCATGTTGAACGCTTAATTCAAGTGCTTTGATTTTTTCGCGAATATGTTCCGGAATTTCTGTTTTCTGCATGGTCTTTTTATCGACACAGACAATCACTGCTTCTGAAGTAGCCACAATACTTTGCTGTTTTTCACTCCATAATAGATATTGCATTCTAACTGCACTATTTCGAATTTCTTCAATACGTGCTGCCACTTTTAAATGATCAGGAAAAACCACAGGTTTTAAATAACGGCACTGATTTGAAGACACTACCGTAAATACCGGTTCATTATGTATATCTAATATCCCTAGATAAGCCAGACGCGCACTTTCGACATAACGGTAATACATGGCATTATTGACATGTCCAAAGGCATCCATATCACCCCCATGCGACTGTTTGTTCATAAATAACTGGATATTGTTTTAATTCTGACATTATTATTCTCAAGTCTTAATTTCTATAAAGTTTACATTCGATTCAAATACTGCATTTAACTGCTGTAGCAAGTCCTCCCGATCTTGTAAGGCAGCTTTAATTCTTAAATAACTCATACGAATATCATCCGGATACAAGTCGAGTAGTTGCTGGGCTTGATCTGTATAGCCTGTGGCTTGCAATACATGCCATTTCGCAAAGCTTAAAACCGGTAATGCCGGATACTTGGCTTCCCAGTGCGAAATCTGTTGTGCAATCGCATTATAATCCGGGTTTTGACGCAATAACTGTTGCTGGAACCACAAATAAAAGACATCCTGATTAAATTGCTGTTCCATTAAATGAATTGCAAGCACTTCATGCTCGGCACTCATTTCTGGCATTCTAAATAATAATTTCAACCATAATAATTTGACCGAATAGTCACGATCAAATATCTGAGGTTTTAAATCTAAATAACGTTGCTGTAAATAAAATAAATCGTCCTGTGTGGCTTGATCATAGGCCAATAATAATTGTTCCAGCCATGTTTTTTTTACTTCTTGGTCCAAATGCCCATATTGGGTCGAACGTAAATATAACCAGGGAAACTGCATGGCAAATACCCCCCATAAGGCGACAAGGCGCTGCTCATAGGCTGTTTTAACCTGTATTAACCAAGGTGATAATTCATGCTGATTTAAAAACTCTAAATGGGTAAGTGCTTGTTCACCTTGCTGTTGTGATAAATAAATTTCAATCCGCTGTAATTCTGCCAATTCAAAAGCCATGGGATTGGACTGATTTAAAGCAGTTAATGCATGGGTATATTGCTGTTGCCCCCAAGATAAACGTGCATCAATAATATGTTTAAGTAAACCCGACTTAGTAAAAGACTGCTGAATAAAATCCCGCTGATCCTGCGCAGCGTTTAATAACCAGATCACGGCCAATTGTTCATAAGGGTGCAAGCGGGAAAAACTAAAGACTGTTTCAGTTTTACGCTTTTCACGATTGCGATACTGCTTGATAGCATACCAGATGCAATGCATCAGAAAACTTACACTGACCAAGGATGCGGCCAAAAACCAGAGGGTGGTTTGTAACTGCCACTCGCGCCAATACAGATAGACATAGCCAGCCCCATGTCCATAACTCAAGATACTCAGCCCCGCAATGCCAAGTAAGCAGACAAATAAATAGGCCAGCAGAATCTGTTTCATAAGCAATTAGCCCACTAGGGTGCGTGTGTTTAATAATGGAATCGGAGTAATCGGGGTAGCCTTGATTTGATTCAATTGCTGAATCCATTTTTGGCTCTGCGCATCCGGCAATTGTCCCAAAACTTCAATCACGGCATTCAGTGCTTGCTGAAAAGCGACAGATTGGTCTTTTTGCAAGGTATTTTGTGCGATGAGCAAGCGCAACTGGGCCTCTTTCAGTACCAGATGCCGTTGCATCAAGACTGTGCTTGGCTGATCTGCGGATTCAACCTGAATCCAGCGCTGCCAGAAAGAGCGTTGAGTTTCTGGACGCTGACGATGTGGTGTCTGAATTTCTTTTTCAATTTCAGCATCCATCTGCACCAGGATCTCTTTTACTTTATTTTGCTGCACTAATCGACTGTTCACGAATTTTTTCAGCATGTCCTGATCTTTTGCAATCACTTGCTGTAAACTGCTGACCAAGGCAGGCGCTAAAATATAATCATCCAGCTCATTGGATAACTGATTTAATTTCTCAATCGCAGTGGCGTATTGTTGCTGTTTGAGTGCAAATTCGATCAGATCCAGATGTTGCTGTATTAAGGCAATATCATTTTGCGTTTCATTAGCTACCGCTTCACCTACTGAGGCTTTAGATGGAGTGGTTCCAGCATTTTCCTGTTGAGCAAAAATCTGGCGTTTTAAAGCCACGAACTGATCATTGAGATTGGCATTTTGCTGCTGTAACTGATTGATGCTTTGATTGAATTCAGTCTGTGCTTTATTCAGAATATGTAAGTCGTAGCTGAGCTTGATGAGCCACGCCATACTCAAGATGAACAATACAATGAATAGTTTCTTCATGCGTTCCCTAATATCAGCCCCATTTTCTGCAAGATCGTATTTGCGTCTAAATCATCGATTTTTACGAATTGAAAACTTGCCTGATGCTGCTGTTGATATTCCCCAAGAATATTGGCCAAACGTGGCCCCAAAACCAAATAACAGGCTTGCTGTATAAACTCCGCATTCCTCTGCAAGAGTATCAGCCAGTTTAACCAACTTGCCTCACTGGTGATTAGCACTGCAAAACGCTGCTGTGTCTTAAGCAGCGCCAAATTCTCTGCCAAAATCGTTGCCGTCGTTTTAGGACATTGCCGCCGGTACAAAATAAAGTTTAAAACTTTAATATTGCTGGCACGTAAATGATCCATCATAAATTGACGACCACCTTCTCCGCGCCAGAAAGCCACACCTGAACCAGAAGCCAGTTGCTTCAACACAGGCAATTGCAGCATGCCTTCCGAAGTTTCGACCTCAGGCACATGACTATGAATGCCATAGCTCGCCAGTGCCTGTTCAGTGGCTTTTCCCACTGACACCCAATGCACCTGCGCCAAGGCCGAGAGCTTAATACCCGCCTGTTGTAAATATTGCATGCCAATCTGAGCGGCCGTCGGACTGACCACCACAATAATCTGTGCCTGCTCCAGCTGCTGATACAAAATCGACAGCTCATCGGAATAAGGCATGGCATGCAGTTCGAGCAAGGGCAACTCCAGAACAGACACCTGTGCTGCCTGTAACTGTTGAGTCAAGCCTGCAGCACGATCACTGGGGCGAGTATTAATCAATAACATCAGTGTGAATAGAGTGCTTTCAGCAACTCGCCAGCACCTTGATCAAGCAAGTCTTTTGCCAGCTCTACACCCAATGGCTCCGCATCTGCTATTTTGCCAGTATGCTGTGCACGAAGTAAAATTGTTCCATCGACACTGCCTACACGACCTTCGATTGAAATCACACCCTCTTTGAGCGTGGCATAACCGGCAATTGGTACCTGACAACCGCCTTCCAGATAGGCATTGAAGGCACGTTCGGCACGTACGCACGCATCCGTGTCTGCATGCAGGAGTGGCTGAATCAAGTCCAGGACCGTCTGATCATGAGTACGGCATTCTAAGCCTAATGCACCTTGCCCCACGGCCGGCAGACTGACTTCAGGCGTCAGAGTATGACGAATACGTTCTGCCAGACCCAAACGTTTTAAACCGGCACTGGCCAGAATAATCGCATCATACTGACCTGCATCCAGTTTGGACAAACGTGTGCCGACATTACCGCGTAAGTCGATAATGTGCAGATCCGGACGCTGTTTTAAAATCTGGGTTTTACGGCGCAAGCTTGAGGTTCCCACTTTGGCGCCTTGTGGCAATTCCTCAAAACTAGTGTAGGTATTCGACACAAAGGCATCCAGTGGGTCTTCACGTTCACAGATTACCGCCAAACTCAGACCTTCGGGCAAGGCCATTGGGACATCTTTCATGGAATGCACAGCCAGATCTGCACGACCATCCAGTAAAGCGGCTTCTAATTCTTTTACAAATAGTCCTTTTCCACCAATTTTAGCCAGTGGTGTATCTAGAATTTTATCGCCCTGTGTAACAAAAGTGACTAACTCGACCTGCAAACCAGCGTGCAAATCTTGTAGGCGCGCACGGATATGTTCCGCTTGCCAAAGCGCAAGTGGACTTTGTCGAGTTGCAATTTTTAGGGTCTTCATAAATTTCAATAACAGTAAATGAGAACAATAGTCTAAACTTAACCTGCTCACTTGAAAATGCAAGTGAATTTATACAAGTTTCCACTGAATGCTCTCATTCATCCCCTGCTAAAGCTTTTGAATCCGATCTCGTAAAAACGGTAAATGTCGCCGACTAACCGCCAAACGATCGTCCAGCTCACGACAACGTACCTGATACTGACCAGAACTCACCACTTCCAGACCATCCAGATAATGCACCGAGATCAAGGCATTACGATGAATCCGGATAAACTGGTTCCCAAACTCCTGCTCTAACTCCTTTAAGGTTTCATCAATCAATACACTGCCGTTTTTATGACGCACAGTGACATATTTCTGATCCGCCAGAAAATAATAGATATTTTCAACTGGCACCAATTCGACACCACGATAGGTCTTTGCCGCAATCTGCTGGCGGCTGATATTGATTTCGTCCATATTTTCTTTTTGTTTTAGTTGGCTCATTTGAGCTTGGGTAAGTTTAGTTAAGTGCTCTAAAACCTGTGCCAATTCCTGTTGCATCACCGGTTTAAGCAAATAGCCTTCGGCATTTGATTTAAATGCATCCAGCGCATGTTGGTCATAGGCCGTACAAAAGACAATGGCCGGCATTGGATCCAGTTGACGCAAATGTTGCGCACAAGCCAGTCCGTTCATTTCAGGCATTTGAATATCTAATAGGATGACATCGGGTTCGTATTGGTGAGCCAGATCAATCGCTTGACGGCCATGGCTTGCTGTCGCCACCACATCATGCCCCAGTTGAGAGACCAAACGTGATAAACGCTCGACGGCCAAAGGCTCATCATCACAAATCAGGATGTCCATTTCTCCTCCTTACCCAGTTAACATCATCAGATGAATGATAAAGCTAACTGCGATTTCTTTGATTTATTTTTATTTATATTGATATCGCACTACCGTCGTAAACATCCCTTCGCCGGCAAAGGTTTGAAAAGTCACACTGGGTCCATAATAAGCTTGCAGACGCTGTCTGACATTTTCTATTGCAATACCATGTCCCTTTTTTAAAGTTTTATTATCCTGTGCATAAGGGTTCGTTATGATGATATTAATTTGATTTTGCAATATTTCAACCAATATGCTTATGGTACTCTTTGTAAGAATTTTTTCAACTCCATGGAAAATACTATTTTCTAGCAAGGGTTGTAAAGTTAATAATGGAATTTGAACTTGTGAGTATAAGTCTTTGTTTTCTAACTTCCATTCGACCTGCAAACGCTCACCTAGACGGATCTGCTCAATCTCCAGATAGCGCTGGCACAGATCAATTTCCTCCTGCAGGCTGACCAGTTTTAATTCCTGAAAACTGGCACGAAATAACCGTGACAAATTCAGCAGCATGTGCTCGGCTTTATCCGGATTGATACTGATCAGGCTGATCACACTGTTCATGCTGTTAAACAAAAAATGCGGCTGAATCCGTGCCTGCATGGCCTGAATCCTAGCATTCAACTCACTATGCTGCTGCTGCTCCCATTGCTCACGCAAATAAAGATAGCGAAAACAGAAAGTTCCCAGCAAAATTCCCAGACTTAAATGGAGTCCGACCCGATCCAGCGCAATCGCCAGGTTTAAATCCTGAAAATTAAAATTCTGTCCAAAATATATCAAGATATTCAGGTTCACCGTAGTGAGCAGTACAATTGCCTGTAACAGCAGAAATCCGGAAGTTAACGCCAGTTTGATTCCCATACGTTGAAAGGCTTGATGGAACAGCTCGACCAGTGCTGCAAAACATAACAGTACCCAGTTGATATACAGGATATATTGCAGCAGGTGTATCCCATTTAATGCCTGCCAGGATTGCGCTTCTGCAAGCGCCAGAATCATGGCCAGAATATTGCCGCCAGCAAACAGTTCCAGCAAATAGCGTAAATTGCCGATCTGGCTAAAAAAATAGGAATTTTGCGTCTGTTCGTTTATCGATGTAAAAGATTGAGCAGATGTGACTTCGGCAATGGGCTTTGAATTTGTTATACTCTTTTTCGTTCTACTGCTTTTAATCTGATTGAGCCGACATGACCACATCTTCTAATTCCTCTAATCCATCACACGCCCAGACTTCGGGTATGTGGGGCGGTCGTTTCTCTGAAGCGACTGATGCTTTTGTTGCTGAATTTACAGCATCTGTTCAATTTGACCAACGTTTTTATAAACAAGATATTGCAGGCTCGATTGCCCATGCAACCATGCTGGCAAAAGTGGGCGTACTGACCACGCAAGAACGCGATGACATTATTGAAGGTCTGACAGCGATTCAAGCCGATATTGAAGCAGGCAACTTTGAATGGCGCATTGATTTAGAAGATGTCCACATGAACATTGAGTCACGCCTGACTCAACGTATCGGCATTACTGGCAAGAAACTGCATACCGGTCGTAGCCGTAATGACCAGGTGGCTACAGATATCCGTCTTTATGTACGCGATGAAATCGATAGCATCCTGGAATTACTGAAAAAATTACAAAAAGGTATTTTAAGCTTAGCGGCTAAAAACACCGACACCATCATGCCAGGCTTCACCCACTTGCAAACCGCTCAGCCAGTGACTTTTGGTCATCATCTAATGGCTTGGTTTGAAATGCTGGTACGCGATTCAGAACGTCTGATTGATTGCCGTAAGCGTGTCAACCGTATGCCGCTTGGTTCTGCTGCACTTGCAGGTACTACTTATCCAATCGACCGTGCTTATACTGCTGAACTGCTAGGTTTTGAAGCTGTTGCTGAAAACTCGCTGGATGCAGTATCGGATCGTGACTTTGCGATTGAATTTAATGCCGCTGCATCTTTAATTATGATGCATTTATCACGTATGTCTGAAGAACTGATTCTATGGACATCTGCACAGTTCAAATTCGTGAATATTCCAGATCGCTTCTGTACTGGCTCTTCAATCATGCCGCAGAAGAAAAATCCGGATGTGCCTGAACTGGTACGTGGTAAAACCGGCCGTGTCTATGGCGATTTGATGAGCCTGCTGACTTTAATGAAAGGCCAGCCTCTAGCCTATAACAAAGACAATCAGGAAGATAAAGAGCCATTGTTCGATGCGATCGATACAGTTCGTGGTTCACTCATGGCATTTGCTGACATGATTCCTGCACTGGTTCCAAACATTGCTGAAATGCGCGAAGCAGCGCTGCGTGGTTTCTCAACTGCGACTGACCTAGCTGATTACCTGGTGAAAAACGGCGTTGCATTCCGTGATGCGCACGAGATTGTAGGTAAAGCGGTTGCACTCGGTGTACAAGAATCTAAAGACCTGTCTGAATTGACACTCGAACAACTGCAACAGTTCTCTGACCTGATTCAAGCAGACGTATTTGAAAAAGCCCTAACTCTTGAAGCTTCGGTGAATGCCCGTAATCACATTGGTGGCACCGCGCCTGCTCAAGTGAAAGCAGCCATTGAGCGTGCACATGCGCGTTTGGAACAACTTTACGCATAATTTTGGAGTATGGATATGTCTCGACAAGTTTTTTGCCGTAAGTATCAGGCGGACATGGAAGGTTTAGACTTTGCTCCATTCCCGGGGCCAAAGGGTCAGGAATTGTTTGACACCGTGTCTAAACAGGCTTGGCAAGAATGGCTAAAACACCAGACTACGCTAATTAATGAAAAGCGTTTGAACGTGTTTGAAGCAGATGCGAAAAAGTTTCTTGAAGAACAGCGTGAAAAGTTCTTTAACAATGATGCATCCCTAGAAAAAGCCGAAGGGCTGAAGCCTGAGTAAAAAAGAAAGCACTGCTTTTCTTTTTTACGTAAGACAAGGACGAAGTCCGCGTAGGCTTTAATCTAAAAGAATCTCCATTATTGGGGATTCTTTTTTTATGTATTGCTCTAAACATTACTCAAGACCAGCGAAGCGGGTAGTTTTGAATGTGAAGAGCTCCCAATGCAGGAACTTTTCACATTAAAGCCCTGCCTTTCTTTTTTACACAAAACAAGAATGAAGTCCGCGTAGGCATAAATCTATCCCCTATTTCAGGGGATTTTTTGACTAATTCTAGCAAATCTTACTAACTCACACTTAGAGCACAAAAACAGATTTTTACTTATTCTATTTCGTTTATCTA
Organism: Acinetobacter sp. 129952; assembly: GCF_056642055.1. The sequence goes on from NZ_JBWVSU010000003.1 coordinate 84,083, forward strand.
GTCAGCCACTATCCTGCTGAAAAACATTCAGATTTGTATCAAAATAATAGATTGTAAAAGCAATATACAGAGTATTCACAAAACACAACATTCTGCTACAAGAAGCCACATGATTAAAAAAAACTGTCTCTCTATAATGAGCCCTAAGAAGATGAGATATCTTTGAATAACTATAATAATAAGCAACAAATACCCCGATTTCATCCCAGTTCTTCCCCCAAAGACTGGGTATTTTTTTGCCTGCAATTTGCCGATTGGCTTGATAATTTAAGCGCATAAAAAAAGCCCCCTTTCAAGGAGCTTCTCTTTTCATTTCGATTAAGGCTGTTTCAGATATGGCCAAGCCGCTTTCAGATAAATGAACATCGACCATAAAGTGAGTACCACTGCGGTGTATAGCAAGGCATACGCCAGCATTTCTAGCGGTGGCCAGTTCAGCAGGAATACGGTGATAGCGATCATCTGAAAAGCGGTTTTGTATTTACCCACTGTTGAAACCGCAACATTGGTCCGCGCACCGAGTTCTGCCATCCATTCACGCAGGGCTGAAACGGTAATTTCACGCGAAATAATTACAATCGCAGCAAAAGCCATCGACATGGAAGGCTGCCATTGCACCAATACAATCAGTGCAGCTGCGACCATCAATTTATCTGCAACCGGATCGAGAAACCGCCCAAAAGCGGAAGTCTGGTTTAATGTACGTGCCAGATAGCCATCAAACCAGTCCGTTACCGCAGCCACCACAAAGATCGTGGTTAAAATGATATGCCGCGTCATATCGGGGTTATGAGCATCAAAGCCCATTGCAGGTGGCCAGTAAGCCACCAATAAAAATACCGGAATAAGAGCGATACGCGCCAAGGTCAAGATATTTGGAATATTCAGGATACGACCTGTAGTCATAGACACCGCCAATTTTTCCCCTCATGTACGATGAAAATGCACACTTTTTTAGAGGTTTGATCCATCATTAATAGGCTTCACTTTATACGAATTGACTTGCAGTGTCACTAGGCAAACACCGTCACTGTTTGTCTTGCCATCGCAATCAGGCGATTTTCGGCATCCCAGAGATAGGCATGCTCCGTCGCATAACCATCCGCAGCATAATCGGTAAATACTTTATATTTAAACCAATCATGCAATTGATGTTGAACCGGATGCACATAGGTCACTGTCCAGGTCAGACTACTCGCAGGCGCCATGTTTTTAAACATCGGCAACACCCCAGGTGGCCAGATATCAAAAATAGCCATCAAGTCTGCGACCAGAAATTCACGGTTGTGATGCTTTTCAGGATGAAACCGGCACCAGCCACCAAAGTCCGGACGAGGACTGGCACTACAAGGCAGATTGATATCCGCCCAAGCCACTTCGAAATGGTCATAACAGTCTGGCATGCCATAGCCAGCAGGAATCTGAAACAGCTGCTCTGGCGCAGCATAGTCGGGTGCCTGAGCTTGTTGCTGAACCTGAATCTCTGAATCACGGGAAATACCAAAACTGGCAATCAGAATACTTTGCACCGCGTCGTCCTGCCATAAGCGCACTTCAATCGTGGTCACCGACTTGCCCTGCCGCAGGGTTTCGGCACTCAGTCGTACTTTGGCTTGCTGAATCGGGCCAACAAAGGTCACACTGCAACTGAGTAAATGCTTGGCCGGATCATTGATGTGAGTGACGGCTTTTTGCATCATCATCGCGGCAGCCAGACCACCATACAGAGTACGACCCTGTAACCATCCCTGTGGAAACTCTACCCATTCCTGTTCGGCAATTTGTGCATAAAGTGCATGCAAAGACATGTTGATCCCTCAGTAAGTCTTGATGCTCAGTATATTCGGCAAAATTCTTCAGGTTGTGAATGTCACGTGACCCAAGCGTCAATGCGCACTTTGGCCCTTGCATTTAAGCCACGCGTCATTCATGCAGCACTTTATAAATCATCCGGGCCATGACTGAACCCAGTCCCGGTACCAGTTGCAGATCTCGTTCTGAGGCTTTCAGTACGCCCTGAATCCCGCCAAAATGGGTCAGCAAATCCCGACGGCGTTTTGGTCCGAGCCCCGGAATAACTTCCAGCACTGATGAACCACGCTTTTTATCGCGTTTGGCACGATGCTTGGTAATCGCAAAGCGGTGTGCTTCATCACGTACCTGCTGAATCAGATGCAGCGCCTTATGATCCTCCGGTAATTGAATTTTACTGCCATCGGTAAAGTGCAGGGTTTCCAGACCGGGCTTACGTCCCTCACCTTTGGACACACCGACCATAAAGGCATCCAGTCTCAGTTCCTGCATGACTTCCATCGCCATGTGCAATTGCCCCTTGCCACCATCAATCAACAGCAGGTCCGGCAATAGGGCTTTTTTATAACGACGGGTCAGCGCCTGACGCATGGCGGCATAGTCATCGCCCGCCTGAATATCATGAATGGAAAACTGGCGATAATCACGCTTGCGCGCACCACCACTGTCAAAGACCACACAGGACGCCACGGTATCTTCGCCCATGGTATGTGAAATATCGAAGCACTCGATCCGGTCTACAGGACGGCCGACCACCTGCTCCAGCTGATGAAAACGCTCATTTAATTCTATATGATTGGCCAGCTTGCCCTGAATCGCGTGCTGTACATTCATCTGCGCCAGTTCCAGCCATTCGGCCCGGGTTTCGCGGACTTTGGACTTGATCTGGATTTTCTTGCCAAAATGCTGCGACAGTGCTGCTTCCAGTTCCTTACGATCAGCCACTTCCAGATTGACAATCAGTTCAGCCGGGATTTCATCTGCTACCTGAAAATAAAAATTGGCAATAAAATCGGCCAGCATTTGCCCCAGGTCATCACTAAGCATATCCGGGAAATAACTTTTTCCACCCAGCATTTTACCGTTGCGCACATGCATGATCTGCACACAGGTCACACCGGCCTGATAGGCAATCGACAGGATATCCGCTTCACCTTTGAGCTTATAGATCGCCTGCTGCGACTGCACATCCCTTAACAGCGCCATCCGGTCCCGATAGAACACCGCTTTTTCAAATTCCAGCGCTTCAGCGGCCGCTTCCATTTTTGCGATCAGTTCCTGATTCAGCTCCTTGGTATCGCCCTGCAAAAATCGGATCGAGTTATCGACATCTGCCTTATAGTCTTCCGGAGAAATAAATCCGACACAGGGCGCAGAGCAGCGTTTGATCTGGTATTGCAGACATGGCCGGGTCCGGTTGGCAAAAAAACTGTTTTCACAGGAACGCACATTGAACAGTTTTTGTAGCACCACCAGAGTATCCCGGGCGGTATACGCACTCGGATAAGGTCCAAAAAACTTGCCCACCTGGTGCTTGCCCTTGCCGCGCCCACTGGCTAAACGCGGATAGGGTTTATCTGCCGAAACAAAAATATAGACATAAGATTTGTCATCACGCAGCATGATGTTATAGGGCGGATGATGCAGCTTGATCAGGTTCTGTTCCAGCAACAAGGCTTCAGTTTCAGAACGTACCACCAGGGTCTGGATATCATAAATCCGTGCCACCAAGGCCTGGGTTTTGGGATGATCCAGCGTTTTGACAAAATAGCTGGAGACCCGGTTTTTCAGGTTTTTGGCTTTACCCACATACAATAATTCACCGTCTTTGCCATACATCCGGTAGACCCCGGGCAGGCTGGTCATATTCGCCAGGATTTTTTCAATATGGGGGCGTGCGTTTTCGTTCACCTAAAGCCTATTTTTCACCTACAATCTGCAGATATATGTGATGATTGTTGCGTCATTTTCAAGCAAAAACACAAAATTCCCCTGAAGCTGCCACTTAATCTTAAAGTTCCTGTCGGGTTATCCCCCCAATCTATAATCCTCACGACATAAACTGATTGTTAAAAGCTATAAGTTTCAACCTTTAACTTTGTTATGCTCAAAAAGTCTAGTTTTGAGATGATTCGCATGACCCTGCAGCAATCGGGCATTCATATTGTTCAACCCTCCACCTCCACCCATCACCCGTCTGAACGTGCTCGCCTGATTGGTAAACCGCGTTTTCATTTCGAGCCGAGTAAGGTAATGCAACTGCTACGTGAACGGATTATTGGGCAGGATGCAGCCCTGAATGAAATTGAAAAAATGTTGCATGTGGTCAAGGCAGATTTTTCCAGTCCGGATCGCCCTTTGTCGGTTACCTTGATGCTGGGCCCTACTGGCGTCGGTAAAACAGAAACCGTGCGTCTGATTGCCGATGCGATCTATGGCCGCCCGGATGCCTTTTGCCGGATTGATATGAATACTCTGGCACAGGAACATTATGCGGCGGCTTTGACCGGCGCACCGCCCGGTTATGTGGGATCAAAGGAAGGTCACAGCCTGTTTGATGAAACTGCGATTGCCGGCAGTCATACCCGGCCCGGCATCATGCTGTTTGATGAACTGGAAAAAGCCAGTAACGAGGTGATTCGCGGCTTTATGAACGTGCTGGATACTGGCCGGCTGACATTGACAGCGGGCACCAAAACTATCGATTTTCGCAACTGCATGATCTTTATGACCAGCAATGTCGGGGCACAGGCGGCGCAGCAATATCTGAATAAACTCAGCTATCTGCCGGAAAAAATGCAGGCCCTTTGTCTGAAGCGCGTTCCCGTCCAGCACATCATTGAAAAAGTCATGCAGCGTAAATTCGACCCCGAGTTTCTCAACCGGATTGACCGCAGCCTGCATTATCAGGCGGTACAGCATGATGTCCTGCCACGTCTGGTCGAAATTGAACTGGATAAACTGAACAAGCGCTTGCAACATCAGCAACGCAGCGTGCATTTAAGCGCTGCAGCCAAAGCCTATTTCTATCAGGGCCATGATATTCGTTACGGCGCCCGGCATTTGGGCCGTAAGATGCGTACCGAACTGGAGCCGATTCTGGCACTGTATTTTTTAAACCAGCCTGAGCAATTCAGTCTGCATCTGGACTGTGTCGATGGACAGCTGGTGGTTCTGCCTGAGCAAGCAAAAGCTTAACTAAGGCAGACTCGATATCAGTTTTTATTCGGCTGAAGCACCTGTATAAAAGCAGTTTGATCTTTGGGTGAAACCAATATAAATTTCTGCACGCCCGCATCAGTATAGTCAATCCGCAGACGCTTTAAAGATAAGGCTGGCGCAATGATAGAGTGGTCTGTGGGCTGAATGGATTGGATTTCACTTAACGGAATCTTCCAGCTTAACCACAGGCTTTTTATGGTCAACACCCCATTGTCCATCACATAGCGCGTACTCCACAGCGGCCACCATAAAATGATAATAGTCAGGACATAAACCGCAGTGTGCAGCGAATATTGCTGCATAGTGCCTTTGGCCTGCATGGTCAGCAGTAGTTGCAGCAACAGGCCACTCATACAAATCACAAAAGCCAGCAGCCACCAGTCTTTTTTAGAACGAAATACGTGCATCGATATCCCCCATATCTAAGTGCAAGATCATCATAAACAATTCCATAGCAGATGACAGGGATTCAACCCGGCAGGATGGAAATTATTTTAAATCACACATCGACAGGATCGTTCCCATTTTCGATCTCATCAGAAAAGTTCAGTAACTCAAATGATCTAATACACTGTTATTTGTGCTGATTAAATACTATCAGCAAAGACCTGAAAGCCCTGCGCTCAGCATACTTCGAGGCTAAAAATGGCAAGTTCAAGGATAGAAATTGACTGAATTGACAAAATTCCGCTAGAAATGCACCTTGAAAATCAGTCACCCTGCTCCATATCTATCAGGCTGATTGATAAAAAATAATGAATTGAAACAAAATCTTTGGTTCATCTTCTTTTAGAAAACTGAAAGGAAAAGTTATAGCGGGGCGGATCAGTCTGGCAGAAATTGATGACCATTGCGTCACGGCTTGATACAACTTGTTATGTTCTTTTTGGATATAGTTATCGTAAGATTAGCGAAGTCAAAAAGTGCGCGGGACATGCGCACTTGCTTCACAACATCAACTTAGAAGTCCTCCAAAATAAAGGAGATCAGGGCATGATCCACGCTGGCAATGCCATTACCGTCCAAATGCTTGAGGACGGGATTGCAGAATTCCGCTTTGACTTACAAGGTGAGTCCGTTAACAAATTCAACCGTGCAACGATTGAAGATTTCAAGGCTGCTATCGAAGCCGTCTCCCATGCCGATATTCAAGGTCTGATTGTGACTTCAGGCAAATCTACATTTATTGTAGGTGCTGATATCACTGAATTCGGCGACAACTTTGCTCAGGGTGAACAAGCGATTGTTGACTGGGCAATGCCAGTACATGAAATTTTTAACAGCTTCGAAGACCTCGACATTCCTAAAGTGGCTGCCATTAATGGCATGGCACTCGGTGGCGGTTTCGAAATGTGCCTGGTGTGTGACTACCGTGTCATGTCAGAGCAGGCACAAGTGGGCCTGCCTGAAATCAAGCTGGGGATCTTCCCGGGCTTCGGTGGTACAGTACGTTTAAGCCGTCTGATCGGTATCGACAACGCGGTAGAATGGATGGCAATGGCCAATCCTAAAAAGCCTGCTGCCGCACTGAAAGACGGCGCAGTCGATGCTGTCGTTCCTGCTGACAAGCTACAAGATGCTGCACTTGATCTGGTAAAACAGGCGATTCATGGCCGTTTAGACTGGAAAACCAAGCGTCAGGAAAAACTCGATCCAGTTAAACTCAGCCCGATCGAACAGATGATGGCGTTTAACTCATCGAAAGGCATGGTTCTGGCAAAAGCTAATCCAGCTCAATACCCTGCACCAAAATTACTGCTTGATTCTCTTCAAGCGGGTGCGAGCCTGCATCGTGATGACGCGCTGAAAGCTGAAGCTGAAGGCTTTGCCAAAGCTGCGGTAACACCTCAGGCAGGTGCCTTGATCGGTTTGTTCCTGAACGACCAGATCGTGAAAAAAACCTCGAAGCGCTATGAAAAAGGTGCGCATCCAGTGAACCAGGCGGCTGTTTTAGGCGCGGGTATCATGGGTGGTGGTATTGCTTACCAGGCGGCAAGCAAAGGCACACCGATCATCATGAAAGACATCGGTAACCAGCAACTTGCTTTGGGTATGAAAGAAGCCAATGGTTTACTGACCAAACAAGTTGAACGTAAGAAGATGAAGCCTGCTCAAATGGGTGAAACTCTTGCGCGCATCCGTCCAACTTTAAGCTATGACGAGTTTAAAGAAGTGGACATCGTGATCGAAGCCGTGACTGAAAATCCAAAAGTCAAAGGTATCGTACTGAAAGAAACTGAAGCGAAAGTTCGTGAAAACACGATCATTGCATCTAATACTTCTACGATTTCAATCACGCGCCTGGCTGAAAACCTGGAACGTCCTGAAAACTTCGTGGGCATGCACTTCTTTAACCCGGTACACATGATGCCACTGGTTGAAGTGATCCGCGGTGCGAAAACTTCTGACGAAGCGATTGCAACGACTGTGGTGCTTGCTCAGAAAATGGGTAAAACACCAATCGTGGTGAATGACTGCCCGGGCTTCCTGGTGAACCGCGTATTGTTCCCTTACTTTGGTGCATTTGACCTGTTGCTTAAAGATGGCGCTGACTTCCAGCAAATCGATAAAGTCATGGAAAAATTCGGCTGGCCAATGGGTCCTGCTTACCTGATGGACGTTGTCGGTATCGACACTGGCGTACACGGTGCAGAAGTGATGGCTGAAGGCTTCCCGGATCGTATGAAACCTGATTTCAAAGGTTCGATTCAGGTGATGTACGAAAACAAACGTCTGGGTCAAAAGAACGACGTTGGTTTCTACAAGTATGAACTTGACCGTAAAGGCAAAAAAGCCAAAGTGGTTGATCCAACTGCGTATGAGCTTGTGGCCTCTGTTGCAACTGCGGAAAAACGTGAATTTGATGCTCAGGAAATCATTGATCGCATGATGCTGGCTTTCTGTAACGAAACTGTTCGTTGCCTGGAAGACAACATTGTAGCCACTGCTGCTGAAGCAGATATGGCCATGATTATGGGTGTTGGTTTCCCTCCATTCCGTGGTGGTCCATGCCGTTACATCGATCAAACTGGTGTAGCTGAGTATGTTGCGCTTTGCAATAAGTATGCGCACCTTGGTAAAGCTTATGAAGCGCCAGAAATGTTGCGCGAAATGGCTGCTAACAATAAAAAATTCTACGGTTAAGGAGCAACGTGAATGGCTACTTTAAATCCACGTGACGTTGTCATCGTTGATGGCGTACGTTCAGCAATGGGTAAAACCAAAAACGGTATGTTCCGCAATGTACGTGCCGACTCGATGTCTGCTGAGCTTGTCCGTGCCCTGCTGGTACGTAACGAATTCGACCCGCATGAAGTTGAAGACGTAATCTGGGGCTGTGTCAACCAAACCCTAGAACAAGGTATGAACATTGCCCGTAATATCGCATTACTGGCAGACTTGCCGAAGACTGTTGCAGGTCAAACGGTGAACCGTCTTTGTGGTTCGTCTATGCAGGCGATTCACACTGCGGCTGCGCAAATTGCAACGAACCAGGGTGATATCTTCATCATCGGTGGTGTTGAGCACATGGGCCATGTGGGCATGATGCACGGCATCGACCTGAACCCTGAAGCGTCTAAGCATTATGCCAAAGCGTCGAACATGATGGGCTTAACTGCTGAAATGTTGGGTCGTATGAACGGCATTAGCCGTGAAGAACAGGATGCGTTTGGTGTGGAATCACATCGCCGTGCCTGGGCTGCGACTGAAAACGGTCTGTTCCAGAATGAGATCGTCGGCATTGAAGGTCATAATGCAGATGGCTACAAAATCCTGTGTGATATCGATGAAGTGATCCGTCCGGATGCGAACCTTGAATCGTTCAAATCTTTGCGTCCAGTCTTCGATCCGAAAGGCGGTACAGTAACTGCAGCGACTTCTTCAGCATTGTCTGATGGTGCTTCTGCAATGTTGCTAATGTCTGCTGAACGTGCTCAAGCTTTAGGTCTTAAGCCACGTGCTGTAATTCGCTCTATGGCGGTTGCAGGCTGTGATGCGGCGATCATGGGTTATGGTCCGGTTCCAGCAACGCAAAAAGCGTTGAAACGTGCTGGCCTGTCAATTGCTGATATTCAGACTTTTGAATTGAACGAAGCCTTTGCTGCACAAGGTCTATCTGTTCTTAAAGGCTTAGGCATTTATGATAAGCAAGACATCGTGAACCATAACGGTGGCGCGATTGCATTGGGTCACCCATTGGGTTGTTCTGGTGCGCGTATCACAACAACATTGCTGAACGTAATGGAACAGCAAGATACGCAAATCGGTCTTGCGACGATGTGTATCGGCCTAGGTCAAGGTATTGCGACCATTATCGAACGTGTTTAATTCTTAAATACCGAGATAAAAAGAAACCCCGCTTAATGCGGGGTTTCTTTTTTATTGACTAAGCAATCATAAATACAAACTAAACGCTTATAGTTAGAATTATTCCAGCTTTCTTCGAATTTTTCTTTTAGATAATCTAATAAAATTCTTAGATTCTCCTCTGAGCTATTATCAACAATATATTGACCTAAATAGTCAGCACGAATTGAATCGCTAAACTGAGTATTTTTAATTAATTCAAGAATACTTAATGAAGAAAGGTTCTTCGCTCTATATGATTTTCTATAGCCATTAGCTATCTTAGAAATAAATGTTCTTTCATTAAAATTAAATAAATTTTTAAAATTCTCAGGCGCATTTTTAAAAGGCTTATAATTTGGGTCAGCTTTAATAAATCTTTGAATAGGTACATAAACTGCTGACTTGCAAATATCTGGAAGTGTATTATTTAAAATTTGTGCTCTATCAAACTCAATATCTCCATATATAGCATCCGATAGAATCATTTTGAAATTAACACCTTTTAAGCCAACTTCACTATATCCTTGTTGAGCAACACCAAAACCTGCAACAAACTCAATTTTATTTGTTCCCTGCATGATTTCTTCAACATTTGTAGCACAGTATAATTTTTTATCTGGTGCCGCACCTTGAACTATTTCATAAAATTGCTCTCTAAAAATACGCAATATATAAGCAGGGATTTGACGTTCATTACCTTGTAGAGCTAAATAAACTTTCGAAAAATTATCAGTTCTAATTTCTGTTATAGGAATACTTATATTATCTACAAAACTAAAGTGTGTTTTAGAAATAGAATCCTCTCCTCCCTTTTCCCAACTAATAAAAATCAGATTATTTGCTAATTTAGCTCTATGTTCATCATTTGACATCATTTCTGAGATAGAACATAAAATAGATCTTATATTTTCATCATTCATAGAATAACCAATGAATATAATTGGATGTTCTAAAAATATTGAGAGAAGCTTTGCTGCTAAATATCTATTCTTTTTATGAAAATCCTCATAATCATTTTTTGTTAAAACTAGTGATTTTGGATCTGTACAACATCCATGAATTTTATAAATTTCAGCTATTTTTTGAGGATTTGAAAACAGCAAATTTCCTTGACCTACATAAACTTTATAATTTTCTTCTTCAAAGAGATGCTCTAAAAGTAAATCCCAATTTGTCGTAATAATTCCATCAATAATCGTTTTCTTTGATGTAAGAATATTTAATTCATCTAGTAGTTCTTTCTTATGAATATCTAATGATTTTAGATAATTACAAATATCATATCTTAATGGAGAAGATATATGAGCATACCAATCCGCCTGACTAGATATTATGTGTGAATCAGGTAGTGACCACCAATAATCAGAATATGGCTCTGCCATTTTTTCCGCTGCCAATGCTAGATCACCGTTACTTTCACTGATATAACGGATAAATCCTGAAGGTAAATTCGATCCAAATCGACTTAGTAAACCTTTCCAATCTTCTAAGCCTAGATAACGTCTTGAGAATCCTGAGCCTATAAAAAGAAATGGAGCTGTTGGACTTTCTTTAATTATTTCTTTTAAACTTTCCGTAATATCCAAAAAAGACCCCAAATTATAAAATATGTATTTAAATGATTATAGTAATGGTAGTTAGTTTATTTTTCCATCAGAACACCTCTATAGCCAAATTATGTTTAATTTTTATAAATGTTATTTATTTGTAAAATTGGTTTATTTCTCAATCATTTAAAACTTATTTATGAATTACTTAAATTTTATATGCGTATGATCAAGCCTCTTTTTTCCTATTTCCTTAAAAGGGTATATATGAACATGCTTAAAACAATGATCGCGACTGCAATCGTAGCGACTTCTGCATCTGCAATGGCAACTGAAGCTCAAGTTGCGCCAGCAACTGTTGTAACTAAAACAACCCAAACTATTGCCAAAGAAGCTGCTGCACCTGTACAAGCGAAAGTTGAAGCGACTCAAGCGACTGTTGCTGCAACTCAACAAGCGACTGAAACTAAAGCTGAAGCAGTAAAAACAGAAGCGACGACTCAATTAGAAACAGCTCAATCTACAGCAGAACAACACGTTGAAGCTGCGAAAACTGAGGCAGTAGAAACCAAAGACGCGGCTGCTGAAAAAGCAGAAGTAAAAGCTGAGAAAAAAGGCTGGTTCTCTTGGTTTAAAAAAGCGGCTTAAGCTTTTTAAAAGCATAAAAAAAGATGTCAGCCTGACATCTTTTTTTGTTTTGGAGTGTCTTATTTAAGCTCAAGAATTTAAAAAAAATCCTCAATCTTTTATTTAAACCTTCTGCGCCAGCATCGTGGCAAAGTGCTGCTTAATCCGCTGGCCCTGCTCATCGACACGATACAGCTCACCGATATCTTCATTGTATTTCACAATATTCCAGCCCTCATAATATCCTCGCAATTCTCCCGGCTGAAAAGCAAATGGAAAATCGGCTTGTGCCGGAATATCTGGCGTATCCATGGCACAGACAATCAGGTTATAGCCACCCGGCACGGTCGCCTGCTGCATCTGTGCAATGAGGGGTGGAATGGTTTTCGCCTCAAGGAACATCATCACCACGGTACAGTAGATAAAGTCATATTGACCTGCAATACTGGTATCCGTGTTAAGGTCGCGGCGCTGTACCTGCACATGATCAATCTGCTCGGTCTGCACAATCTGTCTTAAAGTCTGCAAACTGTTCTCGTTAACATCCCAGGCATCGACATTAAAGCCGTTCTGACTCAAATAAAGCGCATTACGCCCTGTACCACAGCCGACATCCAGCGCACGGCCACCTTTTAAATAGGGCATGGCGGCCAGCACTTCAGAATGGGTAGGATTTAACTGATATTTCTTGATGAAGTAATCCTCAGGCCGGCAGTAAAAACGCAGCTGGCATTCGATATTCTCACTGGCAGAAACAATTTTGTGCCAGGCCTCAGGCTCAATAAATGGCGGTTGCTGCTCTGGCGTAAACACATGCTCGGATTGCACTACACCAGATTTTTCCAGCATGGCAAAACGCAACTCACCTTTTAATACTGTCAGTTTCGCCCAAGTGCCGGCTTTGGTATTATGCTGATTCTTGAAGCCCTGAGGAATACTCTGCTGGTTCCAGACTGGAAGTTCCTTATAACATATCAACTGTTGCATAAATTTTTGCCCTCCATATCATCCATGCTCCGCCTGTCATTCTTTTGGCAGCGGTAATTAATTCAGCATAGCCTGTTCAAATCGGAATTGGAATCAGCGCCTGTTCGCGCTGTGCCGATGCAACAGCAAGATCAATACCAGTTTTTTATCAAAATAAAAAAGCTGCCTCTATTGAGACAGCTCGTTTGTATATCAATAAGGAATTCGACGACTTGATTAATGCAGCAGTTCCGACTTCAGCCAGTTGATGTATTTGTCCTGATCCATAAAATCCGGTGCGCTCCCCAGATCCAGACTGAAATACTGCTGATTGAACTGAATCACAATCTGTTCGGTATAGTGCCAGTCCTCGATCAGCGTGAAATATTGATCCAAGAACAACCGGTTCTTGTCTCCGTTATTCATCCTTTGTAATTTTTGATCTGTTTTATTTGCGACAAACTCACCGTACACCTGCTGAATATCAGCAAAAACCTGAATTGTTTGCATGACTCACCTGCTTAAATGTTATGTCGTGATCTGTGCGACCCCTTCAATTTAGCAAGCGAGTTTGAACAGCAGATGACAGTCCTATGGCAATCCTGTCATCTAAGTCAGGTTACAACTTGTTTTCAACCGCTTTCTGGTTGGCGCTGGCCACTCGTTCCATCTGCTTATTCAGGTGCAGCATTTCTTTATACAGCGCATTAAACTCTTGCACGGCTTTATCGTCATAGAACATAAAGGTGTTATTTTTCTTTTGCCATTTATGCTTTTTCAATACCGCAAATAAGGCATCGGCCTTGGCCAGAGTCTGTTTTTCAATTTCAAAAATGACATGTGCATTACTATTTTGCTGACTGTCTTTCAGGGTCAGGCTCAGTTGCTGGCGATAACGGTTTTTAATATCCAGTTGCTGCGCCTTGTCGATCAGCTCGGCATCGCGCTGCTGGATTTTCTGCTGATAGCTGTTCACAATTTGATGGACTTGCTTGAGCATCGCTTCAGTTTCTTTATAGCCTTGTGCCTGATCCCTGGCCAAGCGGTCGATATTCAGAAAATTCTGCCAGTTGGCGGCTTTTAAGTCGCGTAGATACTGATTGCGTTCCTCGGCACTGTCGCGCAATTGCCCCAGCATAAACTCAGCCATGATGGCATAGTCACCATCCAGACGGTCATCTTCAAGTTCAATCTGAATCGGTTTAGACCAGTCCTGTGCCTGCTGCGCAATGCTCTCGGTTTTTTCTTCGAGCACGGTTTCATATTCGAGCAGCTCGGCCTGATGTTTTTGCTGAACTGAATTCTGATAAAACAGCCCAATAAAAATTGCCAGTGTCACAGCGGCTACAATCATAAAAACACGCGGCATGTATACGCTCCAGCTCTGTCAGTCAGATCTTGTTGATTTACATCCACTATGCTTATTTTTTAAACACAATTCAAGGCATTTGATTTTTCCAATAATATGTCTAGCTTAGACAGAAATTGCTCCTCTCACAAAGCTACCCTTTCCCAGAACACTATTTTGTCGATCTCGTTGCATGGCAGATTTAATAAGCTCGTTTAACAAAGTTATCTGGACCGACAGGCGCACATTATGGAGAATTAAACGGCAGGCTCAGATTCAGCCGGTTCTGATCGAATTGCTCGCGGACAATATTCACATTGGTCGCATCGCGGTTAATTCCAAAAGGTTGCAGCAATACATACACCCCATTTCTTGGGTCTGAAGACTGCAAGCCCTGTGCGATGGCCAATACATATTCACGGAACACCACAGGCAGGCTATCCAGATCAGGGTCGGCAGGTGCACGCATCACATCAATATTCGCCACTACGTCACCATCCACGCTATAGGCCTGAATTTCACGTTCAATTTTCATCAGGCGCATTTGCAGGGCCTTACGCTGGCTGTTCTGCTCCTGATAAGGCAACATTTTTTCAGTCACGGCGCGCAGTTCCGGTTCCGCCATGACGGTCAGGGTCGGCAAGACGACGGAATCAGCAGCAGGCGCAGCATGGCTTAATATCGGTAGGCTAAAAGCAGTACAGGCCGTAAGAAAGCCGAGTTTAATTGGTGTTAGGAGATTCATCATTTTTACCCTCGTTTGGAAAAGGGAAAGCGTCAAAGCCAAATCTTACAAATAATGCCAGTGCCTATTGTTAAGTTTGATAAACGGTCAATGATGCATAAAAAGGCAGGAAACCTAGAAAAAGAACAAGTTGAAACAACTGAAAAATAGAAAAGAGTGCTGATCTGGCTTTGGTGTAGGCAAAAAAAAATCCCCAAACCAAGTTTGAGGATTTTTTGAATATGGTGGCGAGACCCAGGATCGAACTGGGGACACACGGATTTTCAATCCGTTGCTCTACCTACTGAGCTATCACGCCGATGCGGTGTATTAAGCCGTATCTGGCCTCATTAGTCAATCAAAATTATGAAAAAAATATTTGAGTGGCTGATTTTTGGCCTAAAAAAAATCCCTGATGGGATCAGGGATTGAAAACTTTGAAATCGTTTTAAAATATGGTGGCGAGACCCAGGATCGAACTGGGGACACACGGATTTTCAATCCGTTGCTCTACCTACTGAGCTATCACGCCGATGTCGCGTATTAAACAGTTTCAGCTGTAAATCGTCAAGAGCAGAGAGAATAATTTTCATCAAATGTTTACTTTTCCATCAACTCGCATCAATTTGAGTCATAAATCGAACAGTGTTTACCAAAGACCTCAGTAATAAAACAGATTTAAGCGCTTATTTACATAAAAAAGCAGCCTAATGACTGCTTGATATTGCTCTATCTTCAGATTTTTTCCAGATTGGCGAGACAACGATGAATGGCCCCACAGCCTGGGACGAAATTTTTCACGCCTTTTTCTTCTTCCATGCGGCAGACTTCGCTGACCAGCCTTTCTGCCACACCACGACCGCGATTGGCCGGATGTACCACGATATTTTCCAGAATGCGGCTTTCGCCCTGTCCAGTGCACCAGATTGCCCCAATAATTTTGCTATTAAATTCTGCGCTATAAACTGAGGTATACTGTGCAAGGTTTTGCTCTAGTTGTTCCATGGCATCTGCCCCGTCGCTAAATTCCGGGCTCGTGTCATACAGTCGCTCAAGCTGGCTGCGCACTTCGTCATTTTCTAAAGAAGTATAAGCATGTACGGTGATAGGCATTGATAAACCCTCCTGAGCAATCTAATATGCGGTGACTTCGTCACGGCGAAAATATTTTCTACATCAATCATTTTGACGTATTTGAGGAACGTGTCTATGACAGATCGTATCAGTGAAGTGGTAAGAAATACCAACGAAACCAAAATTCGAGTTCGTTTGAATCTCGACGGTACTGGTCAAGGCACCTTAAACACGGGTATTCCCTTTTTAGATCATATGATTGATCAAATCAAGCGTCATGGCCTGTTTGATATTGATATTCATTGTGATGGCGATCTGGAAATCGATGACCATCATACTGTGGAAGACTGCGGTATTACGCTGGGTCAGGCATTTGCACAGGCATTGGGCGATAAAAAAGGCCTGAAACGCTATGGTCATTTCTATGCGCCACTCGATGAGTCTTTAAGCCGTGTCGTGGTAGATCTGTCTGGCCGTCCGGGTCTGTTTATGGATATTCCATTTACCCGTGCCATGATCGGCCGTTTTGATGTGGATTTATTCTCTGAGTTTTTCCAGGGCTTTGTAAACCACTCCTTGATGACGGTACATATCGACAACCTGAAAGGCAAAAACAGCCATCACCAGATCGAAAGCGTATTTAAAGCATTTGCGCGTGCGCTGCGTATGGCCTGTGAAGTCGATCCACGTGCTGCCAATACGGTAGCTTCAACCAAAGGTACACTGTAATGACCCGTATTGCCCTTCTTGATTATGGCATGGGAAATTTGCACTCTGCGGCAAAAGCATTAGAACATGTCGGTGCCACGGTTGATGTGACCAATGATCCAAAACTGATTGCACAAGCAGACAAGATTGTTTTTCCGGGCGTAGGCGCGATGCGTGACTGTATGCAAGGCATGCACGAAGCCGGGATTGATGAAGTGGTACGCAATGCCGTATTTAACAAACCGGTATTGGCCATTTGTGTCGGCATGCAAGCCTTGATGCAGCATTCTGAAGAGAATGGTGGTACCGATGCACTGGGTATTTTCGAAGGTGCGGTTAAGCATTTCCCAGAAATGGCGGGCTTAAAAGTGCCGCATATGGGCTGGAACCAGGTGCATCAGGCTGATCCAGAGCATCCGATGTGGAACAATATCGAACAGGACGCGCGTTTCTACTTTGTGCACAGTTACTATGTAGAACCACAAGATTCAGAATTGGTGGCAGCTACTTGTACCTATGGCATTGAGTTCTGCACAGCGATTCATAAAGAAAACCTGTTTGCGACCCAGTTCCATCCGGAAAAGAGCCATACCGCCGGTTTACAGTTATTGAAAAACTTTGTGGATTGGAAAATCTGATTTTCCTTTCGCCTAAAAAGCTCGCAAATTGCGGGCTTTTTTATTGATTATTTTTTACACTTTTCATTTATAAAAAATCCCTTTATCACAGACTTACTTATAAAAAATCTAATGAAAACAAAGGAAAAATAATGAGTAATACAATTCAGGATTCGGGGTGGAATGCATCAGGACGTTTTGGGCGACGTTCGTATATCGCCTGGAATATGCTGCTGGGTTTTTGCTTTATGATCATCGGGATCATTGCTGCTTTCATTTTACCTGGAATGAGTCCAGAGACTTTAGATGGTAAAATGTCCATGCCTTTAATGGTGCTGTTGGTTTTGATCTACGGCGTTGCGATTTATTTTAGCGTGATTTTTTTAATTCGTCGTTTACATGACCGTAATCATAATGGCTGGCTTTCTTTACTGATTTTTGTGCCGGTCGTAAACCTTGTCTTTACACTTTACCTGTTATTGGCACCCGGTCACAACGAAAGTAATGAATATGGCCCTCCACGCACGACACGTGGCTGGGAAACGCTTTTGGTGGTGCTGTATCTGGTACTCGCGGTTATTTTGGCCGCCTTTGCTGTCCCTGCTTATCAGAATTATGTTGAACGTGCTCAACAGGCGCAGATGGAACAGAGTAGCTATCACACTGATTAAACCTATTTAAATTCTGCATAAAGCCCATTCTTCATGGGCTTTATTTTTGCCTAGAACAGGAAAAGTGATTAAGCTGAACGCATTCATTTCATGATTGAAGCTTATGCAACAGCTGCTGGATACTTTACCAAGCAAGGAACAAATTCAGACCTTTCCTGTATTTAAAAATCTTCCAATGCAACAGATTCAGGTGATTAATTGTCTGGAACAATGTCATGCCCTTGAACAGGAGCTAAAAAGCTGTGCAGTCCTGGGTTTCGATTCTGAATCCAAGCCCACCTTTAAAGTTGGTGAGGTTTCTACCGGGCCACATCTGATTCAGCTGGCCACTTTAGATAAAGCCTATTTATTTCAAATGAATGATTCGATCTGGGATTTTCTTAAACCGATCTTTGTCAATCGCGACCAGATCAAGGTTGGTTTTGGCCTGAAAAATGATGCGCACCTGTTCCGTAAAAAAGGAATTGAACTGAATAGTGTGATTGAACTGTCTAAATGTTTTAAAGCTTTTGGTTTAAACAATCCGGTCGGATTAAAAAATGCCATGGCGTTATTGTTTCAGTTGAATTTTCCTAAATCCAAACGGATTAGTACCTCGAACTGGGCCAGCAAGAAGCTAAGCCCGGCACAAATTGATTATGCAGCCGCAGATGCCTACGCGCCCGTGCTGGTATTTGAAGAATTACTACGTCGGGATTTATTACCCAGAGAGATTCCCAATACTTCATTAAAATTAAGAATCCGTCCTTCATCGACGGCTTAAGCGCTTAAGTGGCGTGTTGGTTCTGGCAAATTAATGTCGCATAAAAGCTGGGATGAGCGCGTTCGATGAGAGAGCTGTGACTTTAACAGGTCTTACAGCTTCGATTATCGATCCGCTCAGTACACGACCCGTTGTGGAAAATCTGATTGCCATTCAAGAGACGGATCATTAAAATCATTAAAACGAGCAAAATAAATTACCTCACTGCTACCTATCTATGGACAGGTTTTCTTTATTCATACCGTTTAAGAGTTAGAAATTTCGACTTTATTTGCTAAGATGAATACACTCAAATTCATTCTAAAGATTAAGCAAGGAGCGAAAGCATGCTGATCATCCCTGCAATTGACCTGAAAGATGGCAAATGTGTCCGTTTAAAACAAGGTCGTATGGAAGACGATACCGTATTTTCAGACGATCCGGTCGCAACAGCACAGCATTGGGTAAATGAAGGCGCTCGCCGCTTGCATTTAGTAGATTTAAACGGTGCTTTCGCAGGTACGCCAATCCATAAACCAGTGGTTGAAGCCATCGTCCGATCTCAACCTGATTTGCCGATCCAGATTGGTGGTGGTATCCGTTCTCTGGAAACTATTGAGCATTATCTGCAAGCCGGTGTTTCTTTTGTGATCATTGGCACCAAAGCAGTTCAGGATCCTGAATTTGTTGAAGAAGCATGTCGAAAATTTGCCGGTCATATTATTGTTGGGATTGATGCCATGAATGGCATGGTAGCAACAGATGGCTGGGCCAATGTGACTGATGTTAAAGCCACTGACTTGGCGAAACGTTTTGCCGATGCTGGCGTGTCAAGCATTGTCTATACGGACATCGCACGTGATGGCATGATGCAGGGTGTGAATATTGAGCAAACCGTGAATCTGGCGCAATACTCAGGTTTGCCTGTGATTGCATCTGGTGGTGTAACCAACCTGGATGACGTACGTAACCTGAAAGACCAACCAGGTATTTTAGGCGCAATTACCGGTCGTGCGATTTACGAAGGTACATTAAGCTTGCGTGAAGCACAGTTGTTGCTAGATGAGCAACAGGCGCTATAATTAAGCTTGCTGTAAAAGAGGTCTTCGGACCTCTTTTTTATTTTTTAATTTTCTGATCTCCTGGCATGTCTACACTTATTTCCAAAAATCACTCCGGCTGGATGGTGAAAGCGCCGCAACTCGCCCTGATCCTGATCACCATTATCTGGGGCGGCAGCTTTATTACCGTGCAATACGGGCTGAACTTTAGCAGTCCGATTATATTTGTCGGCCTGCGTTTTGCTGCGGCAGCGCTTGCCGTCACCCTGATTTCACTGAAGTCGCTAAAAGGCATGAACCTGAAAGAGGTGTTCGCTGGCGCAGTGATTGGGATCATGATCGCCATCGGTTACGGCACCCAAACTGTGGGCTTGCAGACCATTAGCAGCAGTGAGTCGGCTTTTTTAACCGCCTTATATGTTCCACTGGTTCCGATCCTGCTCTGGCTCATGTTCCGTAAAAAACCGCATGTCATGACCTGGATCGGAGCGCTGTTTGCCTTTATCGGTCTGGTGTTTTTGACAGGCAATGGCTTTGCTGCAATTCAGCTCAGTTTCGGGCAAACCCTGACGTTGCTCGGTTCCATCGCGATTGCACTGGAGATTATTTTTATCAGCCATTTCGCCGAGCAGGTGAATGTACGCCGGGTCACGGTGCTGCAACTGATTTTTGCATCCTTATTCTGCTTTATAATTGCACCCGTGTTAGGTGAATCTCAGTTACCTGAATTTCACTGGCATCTGGCAGGGATTTTAGTCGGTTTGGGCATTGCCAGTGCCTTGATTCAACTGGTGATGAACTGGGCGCAGCGCATGGTCGACCCATCACAGGCAGCGATTATCTATGCCGGCGAACCGGTATGGGCAGCCCTGTTTGGCCGTCTGGCCGGAGAACGTTTACCGTCACTGGCTTTATTAGGCGGATTGCTGGTGGTACTGGGCATGATTGCCAGTGAATGGAAACCGAAGTTTTTAAGAAAACAACCAACAGAAGAATTAAAGCAAGATCTTTCTTAATTCCGCTAAATCCCCCTGAAAAAGAGGGATTTTTTTCTCTAGGGAAATACGGCTAAAATTATTTGCTATACATCGGTCTATTGTCATTTAAGCGCATGATGCCGCGAATCGCCCGATACACAATCCAGATCCAGGCCAAAACCACCACCACTAAACAGAACGCGGATGCACCAAATGCGACCCCTGCAAACAGGTTAGGATCTTCACCGGTAAAGAACAAAAAGAAAAATGGAATAAAGGCGACGATATTCCAGAACAGATACCACCAGAAACTGCGGATCTGCCAGGTAAAATGGCTTTCAAAGATGGAACCGCGCACATCGCGCCGTTTCACATAGTTAATGATTAGCGCCACGAGAGCCAGCAGGCCAGCACTAAAAATGGCCACAATATATAAAATGTACAGTGCAAAAGTCAGTGTACGGTTTGAGTCTTTATCAATGGAATAGTTCACGTCCCCTCCTGGTACTTCCCCTAGATATTTAAACTATTCAACGGGGAAATCAGCCATATAATCAAAATGATGTTAAAGGCTATGGTACAAAAATATATCTGCCGGAAAGGTTGTTTTTGTGTTTTATGCCGTAATTTCTGCTGTGCCAGCCAGGCTGCCGGCCAGCCGCCTAAGAAAGCCACCACATGCAGAGTGTTTTCCGGAATACGGCGATTACCCAGCTGTGCCGCTTCCTTATCTTGCGCATAGAGCCAGTAGCTGAGCGCATTCATCAGGCTGACCAGCAACAACACCAGTCCACTCAGTAAACTACCCAAGGTCAAAGCCACCAGAAAAAGAATATAGAGCACACAGGCAATCTGCATCGGCTGTAATTTCTGTGTCTGCTGCGACTTGGACGGTTTGAATTTTACTTGCAGACTTTTGGCTTGTGCTGCTTTCAGGTACATCACCTGCTGCGCGCGATAACGGCCGCGTTCATCCAGAATGACCAGATAATCCAGCGCACAGCCCACGATTGGACGTGGGCCAGGCTTGGCAAAATCCTTGATATGCAGAAATACGCGATCTTTGGCGGGGTCACTGGGCTGAATGAAACCATAGCCCTGATCATCAAACCATTCCACCAAACGTCCCTGATCGCGCATATCCCTATCCCTTTTGATTTGATTGTTTAAGCGGTGACGAATTTTAAGCGTTCAATTAGCATATTACGCATTTCATCCGGATTTTTTTGCAAAATATCTTCGCCAGTACGGCCTAATGCTGCATTACGCTGTGCTACCTGCAGACGCATCATCCAGAACCGTCCCGCAGCCATAGCCAGATATAACTCCAGGCAGGCGCGTTCATCACTGGTTAAAGGACGAATCGTTTCATAGGCATTTAAAAAAGCAATCGCTTTTTCTTCATTTAAGACCACGTCAGGATATTCGGTACAGAAGTCATTTAAAGTGATGGCGATATCAAACAACCATTCATCTTTATTCAGCTCATAAAAATCCAGAATGCCATTCAGCTGATCGCCTTCAAATAAGGTATTGTCACGGAACAGATCTGAATGAATAAAACCGCGTGGACGGTCCGGATATACCGCCGTCAACGCCTCATATAAACCTAATAATTTGCCAAGCAAGACTTTATCAGCCGGACTTAAACTTGGTTTGATTTCTTGAGAAACGGCCAGCCAATAGGCATGATCACGCACAAAATTACGTTCTAATTTAAAGTCTTTGAGTGCCACATGCATTTTCGCCTGAGCGATGGCAATTGCCTCAACTTGCCCAATGGTAGATGGCATGGGATGTTCACCCATCAGGCGCGGTGCAATCTGTGCCGGTTTATCTTTAATGCTGTGAATCGCTTTGCCTGAATGCGATAAAGGCACCGGAACAGCCAACCCGGCCTGCCCCAGATGTTCCAGAACCGGAACCAGTTCGCCTGCCGCCTGCTCATCCATATCTTCAAATACGGTCAGCACATATTGCTGGTCTTCGCAGACTAAAAAGTAGTTGGTATTTTGAATACCGCCTTGAATGGGAATCAGATCAATCACCTTTAAACCATAAGGCGCCGCAAAATCCTGAACTTCCTTTAAAGTCAAAGTGGTATAAACCGACATAGAAAACCTGCGAAAAAACTTACATAATTTTGCTAGAATACCGTTTCCATCTGCCAAGGTGTAGCGCTTGCGTGGGTGAGTTTCATAATCGGCTGTAATAATTGGAAAAATTTATGCTAGCTAAACGTATTATTCCTTGTCTGGACGTGGATAACGGCCGCGTGGTCAAGGGTGTCCAGTTCCTTGATATTCGTGATGCGGGTGACCCGGTCGAAGTGGCGCGCCGTTATAATGAACAAGGTGCCGATGAAATTACTTTCCTTGATATTACCGCTACACATCATGGACGCGACACGACTTACCGCACAGTAGAACGCATGGCTGAATCGGTTTTTGTACCTCTGACTGTCGGTGGCGGTGTACGTAAAGTCGAAGATATCCGTCTATTACTCAATGCCGGTGCAGACAAAGTCAGCATCAACTCGGCTGCGATTTATAATCCCGAGTTTGTGCAGGAAGCGTCTCAACGCTTTGGCGCGCAGTGCATCGTGGTTGCAATTGATGCCAAAAAAACTGGCGACCACAAATGGGAAATTTTCACCCACGGTGGCCGTAAAGAAACCGGGATTGATGCGATTGAATGGGCTGTGAAAATGGCTGACTTCGGCGCAGGTGAATTACTGATTACTTCGATGGATGCCGATGGCACCAAAGCCGGTTACGACATTGCCCTGATGCGTGCCATCAATGACCGCGTCACGGTACCGACGATTGCTTCTGGTGGTGTGGGTAATTTACAGCATTTGGCGGACGGCATTATCCATGGTGGTGCTGATGCAGTACTGGCAGCTTCAATTTTCCATTTTGGCCAGCACACCATTCCGGAAGCCAAAGCCTATATGGCAGCCCAAGGTATTGAAATGCGCCTTTAAGCCGTTTTAGATGATGATTTAATTAAAGAGTGTTTTTATAAACACTCTTTTTTTATGCCTTAAATAAAACAACACAGCAAATACGGGACAAAAAAAAGGAGTCTTTCGACTCCTTATAAAACCAAGATAAGACTACAGCACTTGGTATTCAAAATAACTCATTACACCCAGAAACATTATCAGTATGAGGCTTTGCTCACCGACGTGAGCAACTATAAGTGAAATCCGCAGGACAATATTGACAATACAATCGTATTTTATTGACAAATCACGACAAAGCCCTATTTTACTCCATAACCTGCGTATTTAACTGCTTCATTACCGTATTTTTTGCAGTATTTTTTATCATTTTAGAGGAAGCATCGGCCGATTTAACCGGAAAATATTGTTCTGCCCAGCGGTTGAGTTTTTTCGAGATCGGTGCAGGCAAGCTCAAACCTAAAGGATTCTGTTCCTGCAAATCTGCCGAGGAAATCACCCGGGTACCGAGCAGATAGTCAAACCAGGGCTTGGTCACGCACCAGTTGGCATCCTGATTGCTATTCATATGATGATCATAATGCCAGGGCAATTTCTTTTTGGCCCATTCTGGTTCCAGATGAGCCCGGCGATGTAAATAATAATAGTTGCCTGCACTATATAGGGCGGCCAGTGACATGCCTTTGGAAAAAGGATAAAAACTGAGTCCAAAAACGGTCGCGACGACTGCCAGTGAGGCAATTTCATTGCGGGTACGCCAGTTGTCCAGTCCTTCTACATAGCCGAAATCGGAAAATTCCGTTTTTCGCACAATCCGGTGATGCTCCCAGTGTGAGCGCATACTCTCGGGTACCGGACTATAACGGCTCTGTCCCGGCCGGTGAACACCATGCAATACATATTTATGTGCAAACCATTCAAATCCATTTGCGACGACAAGTCCTGCCAGAAAACCTTTCCACATAATCTTTTACCTCTTGGTCTATTTTTAATATAGGCTAAATAAAAGACTAGATATTGACCAAAATATTCAATATGATTGACAAAATACGACAAAATAAAAGAATTAAAAATGCTGGTTCTAAAAAACTACGTAGGTTCAGTATACGGTGGTTTAGGACATTTACTTTTGGACTATTATCAGTTGAAACAGCTTGAAGTCCCTGAGAAATTATTGGCCATTCAAAATCTGGAACGCTTTGATTTCGCCCTGTGGCGTGATCTGTTAACAACACTTGATCAACAGCTACAGCGACCGGCTTTAGGCCTGGAAATCGCCCAGCTGGTTGAAGCTAAACACCTCGGTATTATTGGCTATCTGGCACTCTCAAGTGAGACCTTGGGTGAAGCCTTTATGCGCTATCATGATTATCATCGTCTGATTTATGATGGCGGCCTACTTCAGCTGCAATGGCAAGGCGATTATCTGTCGATTGGCTGGGTTGAAGTTCCGTTTCATCTGAATACTCAATTGACCGATGAAATCGCGATTGCGCTAATGACGGAATTCGTAAAAGCCAATATTCAGAGCCCGCACGGGGTTCAGTTATACGAGGTACATTTCCAGCATGCAATGCCTAAAAATATTGCACTCTATGAGCAGTATTTCGGCTGTAAAGTCCGATTTTCTCAAGCCAGAAATCAGGTATTAATGCATGTCAGTGAACTGTCCAGGCCGCTGAAACAGGGCGACCAGACCTTGCAAAAACTGCTGATGCAACAGGCCAAAGCATTATTAGAAAAATTTCCGTACTCCACTCTGGTAGATCAGCAGCTGCAACAGGCGATTCTAATTGGCCTGCAAAAAAACCTGTTCCAGATCAAACATATTGCCGAGCAGATGAATTTTTCCGTGCGTCAGTTACAACGCCATTTACAAAAACAGGGCAAAACTTATCAGCAATGTATGCAGGAGATTCGCTGCATGCTGGCTATGCAATATCTGAAAGATCCGCACTTGAGTTTGCAGGAGACTGTCATGTTACTGGGTTATTCTGAACAAAGTGCGTTTCAGCGTGCCTTTAAGCAATGGACCCAGCTGACACCGCAGCAGTGGCGCCAACAGAATATGCCAGCTGCTTAAACTACCAGCATGTTGGTTTGATAGATGGGCTTCAAGCAGGGTTGACGATTTTAATCCCTGTCCCCTATCACCTGATGATAAATATAAAAATAAGGACTTAAAAAATTGATAAATATCTTGGCGAATTGCTCGGCACATTCTGGCTGGTGTTTGGAGATATTACGGGAGCAGAGAAATTAAGCTTTTCAATAAAAGCCTTCTAAAAAGTCAGGATTTCTAAATACCATTTTTCTGCATGTTTCACATGGAGCATGCAGATCATCGCGCTTAAAAATGCTTATAAAAATGGATTTTCAATTTCATCCAGATCATCACGCTGAATTTTTTCTGGCAAGTCCGGCGTGTTTTCTAGTTGTTGTACCACATCATTCAGAAAAGCCTGCAAGGCTTTGGCCACTTTCAGTCCCTGCTGATCCTTGGTGATTTGCAAGTTGCCATACAGGCTGACGCAGTCTAGATCATTTTCCAAAGTCAGATCATGAATGGCATGGGATTCACTGCCATTTTCAAATGCTTTAAACATATCCTCTTCACCTGTCTTTGTTATTTTTCCATGAACGTCTGATGTCGATGCTACCCGAATCCTGGTTTTTTCAGCAAGCTTATTTCAACAGCTGCAAAATATATTGCAACAAGGCATCAATCAGCTGTTTTACGATGGCATCTTGTGTCGCGTTGTCTATCGCGCCACCAGTCGCTGAGGAGGTCGAGCTGCCTGAACCAGAAGACTTAAACTCGCGTTGTAATGCCTGCAGGTTTTCTTCAGAAACCTCTTCGGCACACTGGCTTTCTGCATCCCAATTAGAGTATTCAATTTTCTGGTTGGCTTTTACGGCATTTCCGGTCAGTGGTAGCTTATAGGTATTGCGCTTCTGCTCTTCGGTAAGCTGCGGAAACAGGTTAATTCCAAGCTGTTCTTCTAGATAGCAGACACTGACAATACGCACTTTGAGTGAATTGTCATTCGGTGCATAGTAAGCACCAATAGCACCAGTTTTCGGCATATAAACTGCCTTATAGACCGCAGTTGGCACAATCACGCCATTGCCAATGGTTTTCAGCTTCTTCCCGGCAAAGACCGGCCCGGTTACCACATAAACATCCTGTTTCTGCTTGGTCACAATGGCACGAGTGGCTTCTTCCAGCTCACGCCAGACTTGCTGATTATTCTTGGGCGCTTGCGGCACCATATTGGCCAATGAAAAACTGTCAGACTGCGCAGCCTTGTTAGGCATATCCGCATTCGGCGCCATATGACCGCGGTCATAACCTGAACCACGATAATCCGCCAATGTGGCACGATGCTTCGCACTGACCCGATCTTCTTCATGAAAATTATCTTCACGGGGAATTTTCTGGCTTAAGCGTGCTGGCGTTAAGGCTTCTGCAACCCAAAGTGGCGTTTTAGATACCCCGGAATAACCGACATTAAAGCCATTAAAACACAGCGAATAGCTGTCTTTTTTCAGGCTGTCTTTCATCAAATATGGCGGTACATCACGATAAAACTGGTTCAGACAGGCAGAATCACTGGAAGAGGATAGTGACACCCACTGACTGATTTTTTCCTGACCAAAAGCGATGGCGAAGCTACTCGAAGCCACCACGCCCAGAATGACTTTAATACTATTATCATTTAAAAACTGAAAAAAAGAGTTCTTGGGTTTACGCTGCTTCTTGGCCATTCTTACACGTACTTTTTAGATCAATACAGATTTTGACCGAGCTTAACAAGCTGTATAAGTGAAGTATATCTTGGCTCTACCATTCGTTTACTAAATAAACAATAAGTATCCAAAATCCCGGGCAGTTGTAACAAACTGTCTAATTTTATTTCTTTTTAAATGAGGTTTCTCGGTGTTTGCGTAGCTTTGTTTGGCTCAGTAGATTGAGTGTGTAAAGCTAACGGCCTATCTCAATTCGTACAATTATTAGCAATGGTGTCAATCATGAATTCCAAACTCTCTAAAGCATTAGGTTTAGGATTATTCACAAGTGTGATCAGCGTAGCTGCATTTGCTGAGCCACCGGTTCAACCAGGTGAAACACTTGAAAGCTTGTCTAAAGCTAAAATTAGTACCAAGGTGAATGGTCAGGAAGCCTCTTTAGAAAGCTTGGTGAACTCTGGTCAGATTCGTCTGGTCGATCCGCGTGCAGCAGCACCGCAACCAGCCATGCCAAACACACAGGCACCAATGCCCAATGATCCAGCAATGACTCAGGCACCAAATTCAGGTACTGTTTCTCCTCAACCACCTGTCACAGAACCAGGTATGAATGAAGCAGAGGTGCCGGCCAATCTGGTTGAACCAGCCACTGAATCAGAAGTAGAAGCCAGCACGTCTATGACGACGCCTCAACAACAACCAACACTGGAAGAACAACAAGCAGCTGTACCAGCAATTTCTGAAGAGCAACAGCAAGCAGCTATTGCTTCAGAACAACCGATGCCTGAAGCACAGCAACAAGCGGCTGCGACTGAAGCAGACGTCAGCAATGAACAAACTGAAATTGCGGCTCAATCTGATGCAGAGCCAGTGCTGATGGAAGAACCTTTGAATGCTGCACCTGAAATGCCAGCAGCTGCGGTAGAACTTGAGCAATAATCTGAAGCTCATTTATTATTTCTCCCATAAAAAAACCAGAGTGTGCCTCTGGTTTTTTTATGCTTTTTTTATTTTATTTACATCTGAATCTGGGTGCCCAGCTCGACCACACGGTTGGGTGGAATTTGATAGAAATCACTGACCGGACTGGTATTGCGTTGCATAGAAATAAACAGCTTTTCCCGCCACGGTGCCATGCCCTCACCCACAGTATGCATAATCCGTTCACGTGAAATAAAGAAACTGATCTGCATCAGGTCATATTCAAAATCCCATTGCTCATAGGCCTGTTGTAAAGCTTCCGGAATATTCGGCTGATCCTTAAAACCATAATAGATAAACACCCGGTAAAAATGCTCACTCAGTTTTTCCAGTTCAATCCGGTCCTGCCTGTCAACAAAAGGAATATCCCGGGTAATCACCGTCAACATGATATTGCGTTCATGCAAGACCTTATTGTGCTTAATATTATGCAACATGGCATGCGGAACAATATTTGGTGTACCGGTCAGGAAAATGGCATCGCCTGGCACAAACTTGGTGCCTTCCCCCATCGAAATACTTTTAATAAACAGATCAATCGGCAAGGCATCCTGTTCCAGCCGGTTCAGTACCAACGCACGCCCGTCTTTCCAGGTCATGAGAATCGTAAACAGTACCGCGCCAATCAGAATCGGCACCCAGCCACCCGAAGCAATTTTCAAGGACGTTGAGGCCACAAAGACTAAATCCAGTGCCAGGAATGGCACAGCAAATAAAGCTACTTTCCAGACCGGCCAACGCCAGAATCCATAAGCCAGAATCGAGATCAAAATGGTGCCACAGAGCATGGTCATGGTCACCGCAACGCCATAAGCACTCGCCAGATTGGCACTATTTTCAAACAGTAAAATCAGGATCAGCACCGAGATAAACAGCATCCAGTTAATGAAAGGCAGATAAATCTGGCCGCGTTCCAATGCAGAGGTATGCTTGACTGACAGGCGCGGTAAATAACGCAGTTGAATGGCCTGATTTACCATAGAAAATACGCCAGTAATGACCGCCTGTGAGGCAATCACCGCCGCCGCAGTCGCCAGTCCAATCATCGGGAACAAAGCCCAGTCTGGCAGCAGCATATAGAAAGGATTCGCCAGTGCTTCAGGACTACGCAGTAACAAGGCGCCTTGCCCGGCATAATTCAATAATAAACAGGGCAAGACAATAATGAACCAGGCCAGACGAATCGGCAGACGGCCAAAATGCCCCATATCGGCATAAATCGCTTCCCCCCCAGTCATGGTCAGAATCACCGCCCCCATGGTCAGAAAAGCCACATAAGGCTGGTCAACTACAAAATGATAGGCCCAGTAGGGATTCACCATCCAGAGTACAAATGGGGTCTGGATAATGCTCCACAAACCAAAACCGCCAATGGACAAAAACCAGAGCATGGTTAAAGGCCCAAAAAATTTGCCCATCGTGGCTGTGCCGTGTCGCTGTACCATAAACAGTCCGGCCAGAATCCCTATCGATAAAGGCACCAACCACTGATTGAAAATGGGCGTGGCAATACTCAGGCCTTCAATGGCTGAGAGCACGGAGATTGCCGGGGTAATAATCCCGTCACCGAAAAATAGCGATGCGCCGACAAAACCCAAAGCGATCAGGAATATTTTCTTTTGATCAGAGATTCGTGTGGTACGCAGGTTTAATGCCAGTAGTGACATGATCCCGCCTTCGCCGTTGTTATCGGCACGCATGATCACCATGACGTATTTAAAGCTGATGGTAAGCATCATGCACCAGAAAATCAGGGACAGGATGCCGAGTACAGAAGCTTCGCTAATGGCGAGGTGTGCGGTGAGGAAGCATTGGCGCAGTGCATAGAGCGGACTGGTACCAATATCTCCGAAAACGACCCCAAGCGCAGCCAGTGTAATCACTGGGAGAGCTGCCTTTTGTGCAGTGCTTTGCATATATTGTCTTCGTTTTTTAACAAGCATTTTTGCGAATCATAGCACCGCATTAAAAGTTTTTCTGCAAATCAATTGTTTCAGCTTGGCACAGCTGGTTTTTTTCGCTATTATCCTCGGCCTATGGTGAGGTGTCCGAGTGGCTGAAGGAGCACGCCTGGAAAGTGTGTAAACGTTTATAGCGTTTCGAGGGTTCGAATCCCTCTCTCACCGCCAGAATTTAAAAACCCGAATCACATGATTCGGGTTTTTTATATTTAATTTTATCCATCATCTGATTAGCAAAAAAATCATCTGCCTATTTTATAAAATATTGTTATACATTACTTTAATCAGAGCATTGAATTGATATCAATCCTCGTTCATAAAAATCTTTTGCAACACAACACTTACGTTCAATTCTATTTTTAAAAATCTTCATTTTTCATCAGCCAAAAAACTGATAAATTGTGCAGTTTCTGTACGCCATTTATTTCAGGTTTTTATTTATGTGTTCAAACAAAAAACTGGCACAGAAATAGCTTAATTTTATTGTCATCAAAGCTATGTTATGTTGCTTATAAATCAACTAAAAGGAGAATAAAAACCACAGGATAGAAAGAAATAACCAAGTGAACCGGGCCATTCAAATTTGAAGTTAAAAAATAGATACACTGCTATTCGGAGAGCGAACATGAATAACAGCGCAAACTATGCCAAACAGATTAAAAATGCAAAACGTGGCGGTTACACCCCAACCATTGCCAAGGACATCAATAAACATAAAATTCAAAAAGCCTTGAGACTCATCGAACAGTGGAGAAGCCTCGCTCAAGAACTCAAACCTCAAATGCAGTTTGATATGGCCTTTACTTTAGAGGAATGTGCACAAGAATTAGATCGCATCCTAAAAAACAGATAAACCTTATAACCGACTCATATCCAGAACCAATCCTGTGCTTTCACCCTCGCCCATATCTTCACATATGGGCGATTTCTTTGCGCATAGCCCAAAACAGAACTTTTCATCCATCGGGTCAAAATAAACAAATCCTGCCGAAACAGTTTAAACGGTTATTTTTTGGCTTGCGTGACCCAAAAAAATCTGTAAAATGCACTCCACCATGCCGGCATAGCTCAGTTGGTAGAGCAACTGACTTGTAATCAGTAGGTCCACAGTTCGAATCCGTGTGCCGGCACCATATCTTAGCCTCGCTTTTTAGTGAGGCTTTGATGTTTCTGGGTTTTGGTATTTTCAGCTGAGTCTTCTTGCACTTTCTAGTGCTTCGATTGTGCCGTCACTTGCACATATCTCACAATCCCTTCCTGATATAATTTTCGGCATAGTTTCGCTGTCATCTGAATTTTAAAATGATCCAGTTTTGAACCTTGAGCCTGATCATCTGATGCTTTTGAATTCAAAGTTTTTTGCACATAATCCGCAAAGCCTGAAAATACCGGCTCGGACAGATCCTGAATCTGGATATTTTTAAATTCAAAACGATCCAGACAGGCATATAATGCACCCACTGTCATTAAATCTTTTAAATTCACATCGGCAGATTTCAATAAAAACTGATATTTACGCCGTTGTAATGCATTTAAATTTTCCCAACGCTCGGACAAAACCAGATGATGAAAACCAATCCGTGCATTTGAATTTAAAACACTACGGATCTGCTCCAAGAATAAAGGCACAGGACTGTGATAAGCCGCATCCAGACACAGCACCACATCAAAACGCTGGGAAAATGGCAATTCTTTTAAACGCAAAAATGACGCCTGATAAATGGCATTCAGTTCTGGCAGATGTTGCTGAATATTAGCTACACAAGCAGCCTGCAGCTCAACCCCCGCCAGATATTGCACCTGATAGTGTTGTTGCCAGTACAGCAAACTTGCACCCTGACCGCAGCCTAAATCCAGCAGTTTATCTTTTGAATTTAAATTTACAGTTTGTGCAAGGTGATCGGTGAGCATACGACAGGCAGCCGCATAATCCTGCTGACCTGCTTGCCAATACCCTAAATTGCTCCAGGGCAATTGCGCATGATCGCCCAACACAGCGGCATCAATCGCATACTTGTGCTGGGGAAGACGCTGACGCAGTGCCTGAAGCCATTGCATGGATTAATAACCCAGTTGCGGCGCAACCTCGACCACAGGTTTTAAACCCTCAAATGGTAAAGGCGCACCAAAGATTTCTGCAATCTTCATCGCTGAGGTCACTGCCGATTCCAGAATTGGCAAACCGTCACATGACCATGAACCGCAGAAGAAGACTTTACGATTGACTTCCAGATGACGTTGCTGCAATTCCTTATTCAGTGCCACGGTATTGGCATCGACGACTGCACGTGTCAGCATCACCGATTTGATCACTTTTTTCGGATCAATGTCAGTCACTGGACGCCAGGTCTGAAACACGGCCGACTTGCCGACCAAAGAAGGTTCAATCGAGTTAAGCCACACGGTAAATTGCTGACGGGTAAATTTACGGTCCATCATATAGCTGAGTACGGCCCAGTCTTTACGTTTTGGCGGCATCACGCTGGCATCGGTATGAATCACCAGTTCGCCCTGTTCGAATTTGAATTTCTTCAATAATTCAATTTCACTGGCAAACTGTACCGGATCCAGAAATTGCTCAATTTTGGTGGTCGGGGTCGCGACAATCACCCGGTCAAACAGTTTTGAATAACCGGCCGCATTTTCAACTTTGACCTGATCGCCCTGCTCTTGTACCAGTGTAATTGCTGAACCATCTTCAATATGAATGCCTTCAATCAGCTTGTCGACAAGCGCCGGTGTACCGCCTTGCAAACGCAGTAAAGCATCACCATCGGTCAATTGACGCAGGAAAATTAACAACGGTTTAGCTGGCCATTCACCAATGGTTTTCGGATTGCAGGTACAGATGGTATATAGCACCGGCATCACCGCACCGTGCCAGAACACTTCTTCAATCTCGTTACGATTGATAAATTCTGCCAGGCTGATGTCCTGATTTTTCGATTTAAAGAATTTGGTCAATGCAACTTTTAACTGCAACAGGCCTTTGACCAGACGCCAGCCATATTGTTGCAGGCCTTTCCGGTTATTGATGATCGGGATATTGCCAATACGGCTACGCGATGTGGTCAGCCAGGTTTCAGTTTTATCTTCAAATAACCAGCTGCAGGCCATATAGGTCCGCACCGGATAAGTTTTAATGCCCAGATGTGTGGCTAGACTCAGGGTGTTTTTCCACAGATAGGGGTTCATCACACGTAAAGGTGCGTCAATCAGGCCCCCTTCAAATTCAAGGCTATGACTGTCCATGCCGCGACCTGGAAGTGCTTCAAAAATCGTGATGTGATGCCCTGCGTCCTGGAGAATTCTGGCTGTAGCCAGTCCGGCCATGCCACTACCAATTACTGCGATATCCAAACTGATCATCCGTCATTGAAAAACTACAGAAATTATGTACCATGCGCCAATCAAACAGGTTATTAAAATCTTCCAGAATATATGTTTTTCGTAAAGGCCTTTTTGTTCAATTTCACCTGCTTTTTATTCATTTTTTTGCATTAGTTAAAATTCCATCAAATATAGGATTTTATTTATATTTTTATTTAAAAAATAAAAAAATTACTTTAAAAACAATTAATTTAATTAACCATTTTTATAATCCTTGGTTGACAAATACTTTTAAAATACCTATGATTCGCAGCATAAGAAAACCATAAATTCATCCGGTTCCATTCAGATGCGTTTATGCGAAAATTGTTTAAAACGACAAGAAACTACAGCGCCTTATAAAATAAAAGCCTCTGCGAAAGCAGAGGCTTCTTTGTTTTCATGCCTAGTCAATCATGCAGCAGGGTATTGCGCTTACTTGATTGCCTCTCATAAGCCGCTTAAAAAGCATAGAGTGCAATTCCTCAATTCTCATTTTGTTCTCAAATAGAAATCAAATGGCATGATGTTTTTGTCTAGAATTCATAAATCTCTAAACTAAAAAAATAAAAAATCCAGCAACTTGTGCTGGATTTTTTGCTTCAAAGAACTAGGTTTGAATTAGATTTTACCCACCAGGTCGATTGATGGAGCAAGTGTTGCTTCACCTTCTTTCCATTTTGCCGGACAAACTTCACCTGGGTGCGCATGTACATATTGTGCAGCTTTCACTTTACGCAGAAGCTCTTGTGCATCACGGCCAATACCACCCGCGTTGATTTCAATGATCTGGATTTTACCTTCTGGATCAATCACGAAAGTACCACGATCTGCCAAACCCTCAGCTTCAATCAGTACTTCGAAGTTTTTAGACAAAGTCCAGGTTGGATCACCAATCAATGGATACTGGATTTTACCAATCACGTCAGAGGTATCATGCCAAGCTTTATGAGTGAAATGAGTATCGGTAGACACGCCATAGATTTCTACACCCATTTTCTGGAATTCAGCATACTGATCAGCAAGATCGCCTAATTCAGTTGGACAAACAAAGGTAAAATCTGCAGGATAGAAAAACACCACTGACCATTTACCTTTCAGGTCTTGCTCAGAAACTTCGATGAACTGACCATTGTGGTAAGCAGTTGCATTGAATGGTTTGATTTCAGTATTGATTAAACTCATGAGATATTTCCTCTAGCTTATTTCTGGGATTGCTTATCTTGTGAAGCTAGAATACGAAAAATTTTAAAATAGGTAAAACCGCAAGTTTTTATAAAAATGATCGCTTTTTTAGATCATAA
The DNA here is from genome assembly GCF_056642055.1 of Acinetobacter sp. 129952. Next base: position 118,859 of record NZ_JBWVSU010000003.1, read on the forward strand.
ATTTCTATCAGTATTTATTATCTTATTTATTTTCTCGATGCAGAGTTGTCCCCATCAAAAGCAACCTGATGTTTTAAGATTTATGATTCTTTTAATAAGTTGGGCTTTATTCAAACTTAATATAAATCTCGAGGATATAAAAAACCCACCGTATTCAGGTGGGTTTTAATGATAATTTACCGTTCTGATAAATCAAAATGGTAAGTCATCATCTAGATCTGCTGCAGGCGCTGCTGTTGGAGCAGGTGCAGATTTCGGCGCAAAACCACTCGGGTTATTGTTGCCATAACCGCCGCCCTGATTGTTGTTAAAACCGCCTTGCTGTGGCGCTGAACCATAACCCGATTGCGGGTTATTGCCATAACCGCCTTGGTTGTTGTTCGCCTGATTATTGTTATTAAAGCGTGGCTGGTTAAAGCTGCTCTCGCCCTGATCGTTTTGAGGACGGCTAGAGTCTAGCATCTGCATTTGCTCACCACGGATTTCCGTCGTATAGCGCTCCTGACCATTCTGGTCAGTCCACTGACGGGTACGTAATGAACCTTCAATATATACTTTTGAGCCTTTACGAAGATATTGCTGCGCAATTTCACCTAAACGGTTATGCAACACGATACGGTGCCATTCCGTTTGTTCTTTACGTTCACCGGTACTTTTATCTGTCCACGAATCGCTGGTTGCGATCGAAAATTGAGTGAGAGAGCCACCATTTGCAAAAGTTTTGGTTTCCGGATCTTTACCCAAAGTACCCACTAAAATAACTTTATTTACACCACGCATTTGCCGTTTACTTCCTATATATTTCTGTATTTTACTTTATAAGAGTTATGCTTAAATGGCTACCTCTTTACCCAACAAGTGCGTTAATTGTTGTCGCGAAGCATCATCAATCTGCTGTTTATCGACTTTTACATAGGCAACTTGCTGTTCAGACATCACCACGACCTCTTCAATACCACGAATCGCCAAAAGCTGAGAAGTCCATTCGTCAGTTTGTCTGCTTTCCGGCAATCGCAGTACCAGCGATGACAGATAGCGTGGCTGAGCCAGGCCAAAACTCATCAGCAGCCAGATGATCGCGATTCCTGTCAGGATAGTCCAGCCCATCGAGGTATTGTTTAGCAGCAGCAATTGTCCGCCAATCATACCGCCAAAGAAAGCCCCTAAAAACTGGCTGCTGGCATTTACGCCCATTGCCGTCGCTTTGGACTGGATCGGTGCCGCTTTCGACAACCAAGACGGCAACAGGGCTTCCATCACATTAAAGGCAATGAAGAACAACCCTAAACCAATCAGCAAGACATATTTGGATTCAAAACCAAATGCCATCACCATTAAACCCAGAATAATACCGGTAATGGCCACCAGAAAAATCGCCCGCATTTTGTGGTATTTTTCTGCCAGGATAATACTCGGAAAAGCAAAAAACAGGCTCAGTACCAACAGCGGCAAATATACCCAGCCATGACTGGACAGTGGCAGATCAGCAAATTCGATCAGCTGTGAAGGCACATAGATAAACATCGCGGTGAGCAATAAATGCAGGGTAAAAACCGACACATGCAGACGATTCAGATCTCCGATTTTGATTACCTGTTTCAACTGTGCCAGATAGCCCTGCTGAAAGTTTTTATGATGCCGCGTGACTTTAGGCACCATCAACAGCATGGCAATCGCCGCCAGGCCCATCACCGTGGTCACCCAGAACAACCCAGAGATACCGACCAGACCCGTCAGCCAAGGCCCCAGACTAAAGGCCACCACAAAAGACAGGCCGATACTCATGCCCATCATGGCCATGGCTTTCATGCGGTTTTCTTCACGGGTAACGTCTGCCAGCAGTGCCATCACCACAGCGGATACCGCACCACCACCAGCGATTGCACGGCCGATAATCACGCCATAAATGGTGTCCGACATGGCCGCAATTGCACCGCCCAGCGCAAATAGTAGCAGCCCTAAAACCACCAGTGGCTTACGGCTATAACGGTCCGCAATCAGGCTGAATGGAATCTGTAACAGTGCCTGGGTCAGACCATAGACCCCGACCGCCAAACCGATCAGTGCAGGCGTCGCATATTGATATGCCTGCCCTGCCACAGAAAATACCGGGATAATCATAAACAACCCCAGCATGCGCAGTGCAAAAATACTGCTCAGGGCAAAGGTTGAACGACGTTCTAAAGCATTCATCATAAATTATGGCGATTGGGTTAATTAATCTGGAGCCCAGATTATAGGACATTCAGCTCATTAATAAGACATGAATTTTATTTGAAATAAAGATGATGCCAATCTAAAAACAAAAAAGCGCAGCCGGAGCTACGCTTTTTATTCAGGAACAGCGCTTTATTTGTCTAAAGCCGCCTGACGCTTTTTGTATTGAATCGAGGCAAATACTGCCCAGACAATAAAGGCTACACCGATCAGACCGGTTACCACTTCTGGCACATGCAGACCGGTTCCGCTGGCAATCATAATGAAAGCCAGTGCACCGATGGCATAATGCGCACCATGTTCCAGGTAGATATAAGCATCCAATGTGCCCTGCTCAACCAGATAAATCGTCATTGAACGGACAAAGATCGCACCAATTGCCAGACCCAGCATGATGATGACCACGTCTGAGGTAATCGCAAAGGCACCGATCACGCCATCAAAACTGAAAGAGGCATCCAGGACTTCTAGATAGAGGAAACCACCAATACCGGCTTTCACTACACCCGTCGGTACGCCATTTTCATCATGACGAATGGCATTGCCTTCTTCATCGACTTCCGGTTCACCACCGAGCATATGGCTCAGAACCTGCACACCGATATAAATCACGATGCCCCAGATCCCCGCCATAGTCACTGCCAGACGCTTAGCTTCATCGACATTGGCTGCCATAATTAACAAGGCTACCAGTGCGATAAACACCGACATCGCCGGTACATTGGCCAGATTGGACAGACGGCGTTCCACCCGTCTGAACCAATGCGTGTCTTTTTCTTCATCCAGGAAGAAGTTCAGGAATACCATCAACAGGAAAGCACCACCAAAAGCAGCAATCTCAGGATGATGTGCCATTAAACGTGCTGAATATTCTTTCGGATCATTCAGGGCCAGACGTACTACTTCCATAAAGCCCAGGTCTGCAGTCACTGCAACAATGACCACTGGGAAGATCAAACGCATCCCGAAGACTGCAATCAGAATACCGACTGTCAGGAACAGCATTTTCCAGAAATGATCCCAACCCCGTAGGACTGAGGCATTGACAACCGCGTTATCAAAGGACAACGACACTTCCATAATCGCCAGAATAGCGGTAATGGTCAGCGCTGTGAGCATGGTTTGCAGGCCTGCGTCAGGACCATGGGTATAACCCCAATACGCAGACAAACCAAGACACACGATCGAAAATGCAATCGAGAAACCAAAATGTTTCAACATACACAACGACCTTGGATAAATTAAATAAATGTATGGCTGCGAGAGAGCAGCAATACGAATAGGAAAAGTTAAGCTAATTATGAAACTTTTAGCGCATAAACCAAAGCACTTCCTGAGCTGTTTTATCTTATTTTCTGTTTTTAAAATTTGCCGATCTTTTAAACAGCCCGATCTTTGCTATAGTGCCGCATGGTTTAACTTGAACTGCAAAGGATTTTCAGCATGAGTTTTTCACAAGAGGTATGGCAACGTAATCTCGGACTTTATCAGAAGACCCTGGCCCTGCCCTTTAATCAGCAACTGGCGCAAGGTACTTTAAGCCGCGAAGCCTTTAGTCATTATGTGATTCAGGATGCGCATTATTTACTGGCCTATGGCCGTGCACTGGCCGTGTGTGCCGCCAAAGCTTTTGAAGCGGACGATGTAATCCAGTTTGCCGAGGCAGCCAAAATTGCGATTGTGGTGGAACGTAGCCTGCATGATGGCTTTATGCAAGATTTTGGCATTAGCAAAGAGCAATTTGAGCAGACACCGTTGACGCTGGCATGTCATCACTATACTTCTTATCTGACTTCGACCGCCTGGTCAGAAAGCTACCCGGTGGTGCTGGCCTCGTTGCTGCCTTGTTTCTGGATTTATGCCAAAGTTGGTAAAGATATTGTCGACAACTCTGCGCCGAATAATCCGTATCAAGCCTGGGTGGACACCTATTCAGGAGAGGAATTCCACACTGCGGTGCGGAATGTGATTGCGACCGTTGACCGTGTTGCGGCGCGTGTCGATGCCGATACACTAGAAAAAATGCATGCCGCTTATACCGATGCTGCCCGTCTGGAATGGTTGTTCTGGGACAGTGCCTTTGAGCAACGCCAGTGGCCTGGTCTGGATGACTAGGACGGACGAATAAAAAAAGCCCTGTTTAAGACAGGGCTTTTTGATTATAGCCGTTCAAAAAAAATTTCTACTGTCATGAATTGATCATAAAAACGTCTTAGTCTGAAAAAAACAAGGATAGAACGGGCCGCTACGCTAGACCTAGCTATAAGCCCAAAATTGCCGCACAATAATTGAGAATAATTATCAATTAATAAAATCATTCCCGGAAAAAGGCAGATGATATGGACACTTTAGGCACCGAAGCGATTCGGGCATTTTTCACCCTGCAATGTTGCTGGTTCAACAATAAAGAAATCTATCTGGAACAAGGCTGTCTAGATTGTGGCTCGGCAGCGACTTATCTGATTTACCACACCAACACGCATAACCAGAAACACCTGCTGAAATTTATTGAAAAGTATCGCTGTCATCAGGCACGCCGTAACGATTTGCTCGACCTAGATTTTTTCCAAAAAGACTATGAGGACTTTCTTCACATTCTAGAAAATGAAGTCAATTTTTATGCACGTCTGCATCATGATGTGTCACGTGAACGCTGCTTTGAAGAGATCGAGTCTATCTTTGAACGCCACTATGCAATGGCTTATTAGCTATTAGCCTTGTACATGATCATTGTGAATATTTAGACAATCGACTACTGCGTTTGTTAATGTTGTGATGAATTGACCAATCACCGACATAACTTGACGTTTAAAATACTTTTATTTGCACTTGAACATTTTTCATCCGGTATCATATAAGGGTTTTTGATGAATATTCTAGGATCCTTGCATGAGCCAAAGCCACATCCGTATTCGAGGCGCACGTACCCATAACCTGAAAAATGTGAACCTTGATATACCACGCGACAAGTTTGTGGTGATTACGGGACTGTCTGGTTCAGGTAAGTCCTCGCTTGCCTTTGATACCTTATATGCCGAAGGTCAGCGCCGTTATGTGGAATCGCTGTCTGCCTATGCCCGCCAGTTCCTTTCCCAGATGGAAAAACCGGAAGTGGATTCGATTGAGGGCTTGAGTCCAGCCATCGCCATCGAGCAGAAATCTACCAGCCATAACCCACGTTCTACCGTGGGAACCATTACCGAAATTTATGACTATTTACGTCTACTGTATGCGCGTGTCGGTACACCGTTCTGTCCTGAACATGACCTGCCGATGGTGGCACAAACGGTTACTGAAATGGTCGATGCAGTCAAAGCATTAGAAGAAGGCACTGCTCTTTTACTATTAGCACCGGTGGTGCGTGAACGTAAAGGTGAATATACGGCGCTGTTTGAACAGCTACAAAGCCAGGGTTTCGTCCGCGCCCGCGTCGATGGCGAGATCATGGAAATTGATCCGCCACCTGAACTGGACAAAAAGAAAAAACATACCATTGAAGTGGTGGTGGACCGTTTTAAAGTCCGTGATGACTTAGGTAACCGCATTGCAGAAAGTTTTGAAACCGCGCTACGTTTAGGTGGTGATATCGCGATTTTATCCTGGATGAAAGATGAACATCAGGATCGGGTCTTTTCCGCCAAACACTCCTGCCCGGAATGTGACCGTGCTGTGGCTGAGCTGGAACCGCGTTTATTCTCGTTTAACAATCCTTTTGGCGCCTGCCCGGTCTGTGATGGTCTCGGCACTCGCAGTCATTTTAGTGCCGGCAAACTGATTCCCAACCCTGAAGTCAGTGTCAGTCAGGGGGCCATTCGTGGCTGGGACCGTCAGCGTCCATATTATTACAGCATGATCCAGAAAGTGGCCGATCATTTTGGCTTTTCTCTAGAGACCCCGTGGAATGAACTGGATGCCGATACCAAGAAGAAATTCCTGTACGGTACTGGCAAAGAAAAAATTGATCTGAGCTATATCGATGAACGTGGCCGTCGCCACAATCGGGTCATTCCTTTTGAAGGAATTTTGCCACATCTGGAACGTCGTTACCGCGAAACTGAAAGTAATTATGTGCGTGATGATCTGGCTCAATATCTGTCCAATGCTGCCTGTGATGCATGTGATGGTTCGCGTCTGAATGAAATCTCGCGTAATGTAAAAATTCTGGACAAGACCATTGCCGACATTACCCGCATGTCGATTGGCGATGCCGAAAGCTATTATCAGGACATTAACCTCGAAGGCGCACGCGGTGAAATCGCCGACAAGATTTTTAAAGAAATCCGTGAACGTCTGCATTTTCTGGTCTCAGTCGGTCTGAATTATCTCAGCCTGTCACGTTCTGCAGAAACCCTGTCGGGTGGTGAAGCGCAGCGGATCCGTCTGGCCTCGCAGATTGGTGCCGGCCTGATGGGCGTGATGTACGTCCTGGATGAACCTTCGATTGGTTTGCATCAACGTGATAACGACCGTTTGCTGCAAACCCTGATCCGTCTGCGTGATCTGGGCAATACCGTATTGGTGGTCGAGCATGATGAAGATGCGATTCGTGCCGCAGACCATATTATTGATATTGGCCCGGGTGCAGGTGTACATGGCGGGCATGTGATTGCCGAAGGGACTTATGATGAAATTCTGGCCAATCCTGACTCGCTGACCGGAAAATATTTATCTGGCAAGTTAAAAATTGAAGTCCCGAAAAAACGGATTCAACCGCCTAAGCCTGAGGAACAGATCAAGCTGATGGGGGCATCCGGGCATAACCTGAAAAAAGTCGATCTGACCATTCCGTTGGGCATTATGACCTGTGTCACCGGGGTATCTGGTTCGGGTAAATCGACCTTGATTAACCGGACCTTGTTACCTTTGGCGGCGACCCAGCTCAATGGTGCCACCACTTTAACTTCGGAAAAGTTTGAATCGATTGATGGTTTGCAGTTCCTCGACAAAGTCGTGGATATTGACCAGAGTCCGATCGGCCGTACCCCACGTTCCAATCCGGCGACTTATACCGGTCTATTCACCCCGATTCGTGAACTGTTTTCACAGACGCAGGAAGCCAAGGCACGCGGTTATGCCGCCGGCCGTTTCTCTTTTAACGTAAAAGGTGGCCGCTGTGAAGCCTGTGAAGGTGACGGCATGATCAAGGTGGCGATGCATTTCCTGCCGGATATGTATGTGCCATGTGATGCCTGTCATGGCAAACGCTATAACCGTGAAACGTTGGAAGTGAACTATAAGGGCAAAAATATTTCTGATGTGTTGCAGATGACCGTTGAGGATGCGATGCATTTCTTTGATGCAATTCCTGTCATTCACCGTCGTCTGGAAACATTACATCAGGTCGGTTTGGGCTATATCCGTCTGGGTCAGTCTGCGACCACGCTTTCCGGTGGTGAAGCACAGCGTGTCAAACTGGCACGTGAACTGGCCAAACGCGATACTGGTCAAACCCTATATATTCTGGATGAACCGACCACGGGTCTGCATTTCCATGATATTGCCAAACTGCTGGACATCCTGCATCAGCTCCGTGACAAGGGTAATACCATCGTGGTCATTGAGCATAATCTGGACGTGATTAAAACTGCCGACTGGCTGGTGGACTTAGGCCCTGAAGGCGGTTCGGGTGGCGGTATGATTGTCGCGGAAGGAACGCCGGAACAGGTGGTAAAAGTCAAAGCGTCACATACGGGTAAATTCTTGAAGCCGTTGTTGAAATAAAAATCTCCTCCTCCCCTCCTCTTTATCAAAGAGGAGAAATTCCCTCCTTTCGTAAAGGAGGGTTAGGGAGGATTTAAATTTAATAAGAAAAATTATTTGTTCTTTTAAGGTAAATAAATGCGATTTTCAGAACGATATGGCTATAAAGCTGTTAGAGAAGTCATTCAAAAAGAAAGTATGGATGATAGTTTAAAAAATGCTTTATGGAATGCAGTCAATGTAAGTATTTTTAATAATTATTGTATTTTTAATAGACGAAATTCACCGATTAATGGAAGTAATCTAGAAACTTTTTTCATATCTTTATTCCATGGCTTTTTTAAAAGCAGAATTGATCAAATACCCTACTCTTTAGAAGAAACAATTAAATACATTGATTATTTATTTTTTGAAAAATATAAGTGGTATGAAATTTATGACTTAATTGAAGCATGTTTAGATTATTTTCCTTTCGAAACTAATGATAAAGAAGCCTTCGCAGATCTACTAAATTCTTATTTAGAAGCCGAAAAATCTGCTTATAAAATTATTAATTACAAAGTTATAGAAATAACATCCGAACAAGAAATCCAATCGATTGAGGAAGCTTTAAAACATACTAACGAATTTTCAGGTGTGCAAGAACACCTTCAACAAGCGTTAAAACTAATGGCAGATCGACAAAACCCTGACTATCGAAATTCGATTAAAGAATCTGTTTCGGCATTAGAAGGTATATGTCAAAAAATATTAAAGAAGGACAAAGTAACTTTAGGTGATGCAATTGGTCAAATTGAAAAACAATATCCAATACATCCTGCATTAAAAGCCAGTATTAAATCTTTATATGGTTATACATCCGATGCAGATGGTATTCGCCATGCAATGTTAGACGAATCAAATCTTTCTTATATCGATGCCAAATTTATGCTTGTTGCCTGCACAAATTTTATTAACTATCTCATCGACAAAACCAAAGGTCATCAAAATTAGATCACATGACTGGCGACGTGGATGTCGCCCGTTCGACTATGCTAAAAGGACTTAGCATCAGTCGAAAAAAGGCATTTTGCTACTTTTTTGTAATCAAAAGTAGAGAAAGCAGTCTTTTGAATTAAACCTCTGCCACCGCATTGCGTCCTTTGGCCTTTGCTGCAAACAAAGCATCATCTGCATTGGACAATAAAGCTATCCAGGAGCCAGCACCAATGGCAACCCCGATACTGACCGAAATCTGAATCTCGTCTCCTGCTGCAGTCACAATATGACGCTCAGCCACTTCAGCGCGGATTTTATCGGCCACAATCAGTGCCTGCTGCATCTGGATATTTTCAATCAGTACCAAAAATTCATCACCACCATAACGCACCAGCAAATCTGTAGCACGGACATTAGCCTGTAAACGCTCGGCCACCAGCCGAATCACCTGATCGCCAATAATATGCCCATATTGATCATTCACCTGTTTAAAATGATCAATATCAATAATCATCAAACAGGTTTGACTCAATTGACCCGGCTGATTTTCCATAAAACGGATATATTCTTCCAGCGCGAAACGGTTCGATAATCCGGTCAAGGAATCGGAATGAGCAATATTCTTTAAACGGAATTCCAGCGCATCACGTTCTTGCAACATCTGTTGCAATTTCTGAATGGCAGCGAATAAGGAATCAGAATGATTCACTTCACGCAGCCGCATATCAATTTTCTGACGACCCGAGTTTTTAGACAAACTCAACAACATGCGGCGTGCCTGAATCAGCGGCAGGAATACCTGTTTACGTGCAAAAATCATGGTTGAAATCGCGGTCAGTAATGAAATCAGCGATACCAGTACACTCCAGATCAAACGCTGCATATTGCTGTTCATTTCCTGAATAGCGGCATCTCTGCTGTATTGCAGTAGGTAAGTTTGCAGGTCTACCACAGTCGCAAATTTATCTACCATCGCTTCAGTCAGCTCTGTTCCGCTCAAACGGTAATCACGTTGCTCCAGACTGTCACTGATCAGTTCACTCACAATCGGTAAGCCTTGCTGAATAAACTCGGTTTCTACCCGTCGATGTAAACGAATGAACTCCTCTGTTTTATCTTGAACAGGCTGAATGGTATCAATCAAGGCCCACAAATAACGCACCTGATGTTGGGTCTGTAAAGAACGGGTAATATTTTCAGTGGGAAGCGGCGCTTCAAAAGTCACATGCGCCATGATAGACGAGGCAACCCGCCCCGCCTGATCACGTAAATCAGATAAAAATAGAATCTGGCTAATATAGTTATTCAGAGGGGTGGACGAGCTATCTGAAGCCACCGCCACGTCACGCAAAAGTTCACGGCAACTTTCCCAGGCAGCAAACATGGCCAGAATTGCCTGATCAAGCTCTTGCGCACTACGTTGCTGACGTGGCATCCGGGTATAGGCATCAACCTGTGCACGTCCTTTTTTCAAACTATTTTCAAGCTGTGAAAGTTGCTGACTCAGGTTGTTAAACCCGACCTCCGTCAAGACATCCGCGGTCTGGGACAATTGCCGATCCACCTGTTGACGATAGCTGATTAACTCTTGCTGATGCTGGGCAAATTCCTGCACCGAACTGGACATGGCTTTATTGGCAGGCGCACGCTCACGCGAAATTTTATTCGCCAGATCAGCGACCTGCTGTAAGGCATTCAATTGTTGATAAGTTTGTCTGGATTTTAAATAACTTTGACTGCTACTCACAATTAAGGGAATACAGATGCAAAGTAAACATAAAATAATAATCGACATCGACCAGTACAAACGTTTACTGATCCACTCAGAGCGTAAGGTATTCATGCTGTTGTATTACGCCCCAATATGACAAGCAAAGCTAAATAGATTGATTATTATACAAATAAAACAGGATGGTCTTAAAGCCTTTAGTCTTACTTCACTTATGTTTTTAATGAATTTTTATCATCTATTATTTTCAGATACTTAAGTTAGTTCATTTGAAACTTTAATGCAGGGTTTCATAACCACAATTCCCTATAAAGTCTTACAAAAGCAAGGGAATTTAAGCAGCTAAAAAATATAAAAACTTGCTTTCTGCACTATTTACACCTGCAACAAATAGGTGCATAATGCACCGCATTAGGGCGAGTTAAATTATTCCTCAGCAGATATTTTAGTTTACCCGCAAATTTTGGCGAAAAAAGCCCGATTTTCTATGAAAATCGGGCTTTTTTTTAGCTATTGAATTTTAGACCTCTATTTTTACTTTTCAATATGCACTATTTTGGTGCTTAAAATTATTCTAATATTTATTTTTCTCATCTTGTTTTGAGTTGAAGGTTTTTTCAGAAACGGAATGATCCGAAATAAAAAATGCTGGACAAAAAAAAGCCCAACCTTGGGGAAAGCTGGGCGATAAAACAAAAAATTGTGGAGAATCAGGCTAAATCACTATAAAAGTGTGAACTCTAACTTGATTTTCATATTATGTAAAATTCCCCTCAAAATGTAAAGCCGATTGCTCCAGTCAAGATTATAAAACATGCCCATTTAGCTCAAAAAACAGACACCTATTCTAAGATCCAAGCTGATGATACTTTAAAATCAAGCAATCCAATCAAAGACCTGATGCGCCAGACATTTTGCACTTCTTGACACATTTATGAATTAACTCACCTATTATTAATTGTTTTAATAGATAAATATATTATAATTAATCGTATTAATTGATTAAAATAACAACATAATTTCTCCTTAATCTTTAGTCCCGATTCTATATTTAAATTCTAGATTTTTGTTATACAAGAGTTTTTATATGAAATAGCTTCGGAGCCTAATACTTGAATTTTACACAAAATTAATACAATGATTTAGCTTAAAAAAATAGCGATTTCTAATTGGATTGACTTAATAAATTGTTACAATACAATACGTTTTATGTTGTACATCTTTTGTAACAAAATGGTAAATATCATGAAAAAACTAGGTTTAGCCACTGCTGTATTATTAGCGATGACCGGTGCTCAAGCATATCAATTCGAAGTTCAAGGTCAGTCAGAGTACATCGACAACACTGCAAATGACAAAGACTTCACTGGCGCTGTTCAAGGTACTTACTACTTAAAAGATGTAGACGCTTCTAAAGGTCCTTTAGCTGAAGCTGCTTTCCTGAACCAAGCTTCTAATGTTGCTCTAGCGTATAGCTATGGCGAAAACGGTCAAGAAGAAGCTGGACGTTCACGTACTGTAAATCATACTTACGGCGTAAAAGGTGAAGCTTACGTTCCAACTTCAGTTGTGCCTGTTTATGCAAGCGCTTCTTATAGCCATACCATTGCTGATAGCAAAACTGCTAACGCAACTGACGATCAAGGCGACCGTTATGCATTAGAACTTGGTGCTTTAGTTGCTCCTAACTTCTTAGTTGCTGTTGGTTATACAAGCGTTGCTGACCAAGCTTCTTTAGATGCATTCAATATTGTGTCTAACGGCGTTGCTAAAGCTGCTCTTGAATCTGCAACAATTGCTGATAAGACAGATGCGATCACTGCACGTACTAAATACGTTGGTGCAATCGACGGTACTAACATGTCAATTGGTTTTGAAAGCGGTTTAGTTTATGGTGAAGATACTGCCTACAACTTAGGTACAACTCTTTTCCTTAACCCACAGTTAAGCGTTGGTGCTTCTTATATGGAATCTAGCTTTGCTGGTTCTCCAGACAAAGCTTGGGGCGCGAACGTAAACTACTTCATTACTCCTGCTGTTGCAGTTGGTGCATCTTATGTAAATGCTAACTACGAAGCAAATCTTGCGCAAACTGCTCAAGTTCGTGATACTCAAACGATCGGCGTAAATGCCAAATTCCGTTTCTAATTTCTGATTAGATTCTGAATCAAAAAAGGACGCATATTGCGTCCTTTTTTATTGTTTTATGACTCTGTTTACTCAGGCGTACGTACCAGACTTAAGAAGTGCAAATGACGTTCATATTGATCAATGATATCCTGCAATAGATCTTCTTGCGTCCACTCCATCACATCATAACCCTGCCCACCTTCTCTTAAAAAGACTTCTGCCTGATAGGAATCTACTCCCGCATTCTCCAGTTCAGCCATAAAGCTTGGACTTAAAGTCTGAGTGGCATTGACCTGATAGATAAAATTAATTTCATCCTGATGATCAACACGGAGCTGTATACCGTCTTCTAGCGGGCTAATCGCTACATGTAATCGGCGCCGTTTCAATTCACTTTGAAAGCTGAGAAATGCCTTATTCACCGTATTGTGAATATACTGCTGCACCTCTTCCTGAGTATGCGGATAATGCATGATCAGGCCTAAGCGCTGTTGCCAGCTGCGTGGATTCTGGATCGCACGCGGGGTAATCCGTGCGGCTTGCAGTGCATGCATTTTGGTGACATCCAGATGTAGGGCTTTGATTAATCCCCAACACATCAGCAGCATAATAAATGTAAATGGCAAAGCGCTCATAATCGTGGCCGATTGCAAGGCCTCTAAGCCACCGGCCAGCAAAAGGATGATGGCTAATAAAGCCATGAGTACGGTCCAGAACAGACGCTGCCAAGTCGGTGAATTATCACTTTTCGCTGTCAGATAATCAGTCACCAATGCCCCTGAATCGGCAGAAGTCACAAAGAACAGCATGACCAGTAAAGTTGCAATGATGCTGGTCACTGAGCTGAAAGGCAGATTGTTCAGAAACTCAAATAGGGCCACTGATGAATCACGCTGAACTGCCTCTAATAAGCCAGTATTGGCTTCATGCATAATGCTGTACAGTGCGGCATTGCCCATAAAGCCCATCCAGATCAGGGTAAATCCAGTCGGAATCAGCAATACACCCACGATAAATTCACGAATACTGCGGCCTTCCGAGACCCGGGCAATAAACATCCCGACAAATGGCGACCAGGAAATCCACCAGGCCCAGTACATGATGGTCCAGCCCCCAATCCAGCCACTTGGCTGATAGGCATACAGATTAAAGGTCATACTGAACAGATTTGAAACATACTGGCCGGCATTCTGAATAGTCGTCTGTAACAGATAAATACTCGGACCTGCCACAAAGACAAAAATCAGCAACAGCAGTGCAAGTACCAAATTTAGTTCAGATAAACGTTTAATTCCTTTGTCTAATCCAAAAAATACAGAAGTCGCCGCCATGGCACTGACCACAATAATCAAAATGACCTGAGTACTGGGTGCCTGTTCAATGCCAAACAAATAGTTCAAACCTGAATTGATTTGGGTCACCCCGAAACCAAGCGTAGTAGCGACACCAAATACCGTACCAATGGTGGCAAAGGTATCGACGCCATCTCCAATCGGTCCATAGATCTTTTGACCAATCAGCGGATACAAGGCCGAACGGATTTTTAAAGGCAATTGATGCCGATAAGCAAAATAAGCTAACGACAGGCCAACAAGCGTATAAATGGCCCAGGCATGTAAGCCCCAGTGGAAAAAGGTGACCCGCATAGATTGTTGTGCAGCCAGTACGGTTTCAGGTTCACCGGCAGGTGGCGTGACATAATGCATCACCGGTTCGGCCACACCAAAGAACATCAGGCCAATCCCCATGCCTGCGGTGAATAACATCGCAAACCAGGAGGCACTGCTATATTTCGGTTGACTATGCTCGGGTCCCAGTTTGATTTTGCCCATATCCGACAGGGCAATATAAGCCAGAAGGATGATAAATATCGCCACCGACAATACATAGAACCAGCTAAAGGACGTGGTAATCCACTGGTTCAGTTGCTGGGTAAAAACTGAAAAAGCATCGGGTGCAAATACGACCAACGCTAAAAATATCGCAATAATGGCGACAGTACTGATAAAAACATTTGGATTGATATTGGCAAAACAGGATGGTTTTGTGGAAGGCATACATCCTCCATTTTTTAAAAATTGGATCGACAAACAGCGTCAAATAATTATTGGTAAGGTCAAAATGATTAGACAGATTCAGTCTATGGGAGCTAGATCTCCTGCTATTTTAGGATGTGACACAAAATAAAGCCGTTAAGTTACTGTAACAAATACAATAAAAGGATGAGTCTCATTGCCCAGGCGGGTTTTCTCTATTTTTCACGTTCTTTTTATGCGGTAGACGTGCGATATATTGCAAGGCAATTAAGCGGGATACAATCAGCGCCAGATACATCACCCCGACAAACATCTGGATAATGGCTAGCATCCGTGCGACCGGACTGACCGGCATGATATCAGACAGTCCTGTTGCAGATTGCACACTGAAACTAAGAAAAATCAGATCCAGCCAGGGTTGATAGGCTTGCAGATCGGGGTCTGAAAAGCTGTACGGCACCAGCAGCTGACAGATACTGTAGAGGAAGGCAAAGCCCCAGGCCAGCAAGGTAAATACTGCGCCAGCGGCAAAAAGTTCATCCTTGGTCAGATAACGGTCATGAAACATATAACGCAGTAGGCCATAGGCTGCACTAAAATAAGCACCAGCTTCAAACAGGTGGGCGGTGACATGGATCCAGGTATAACGCAGTCCCAGCACAATCAGGGAGGAAAAGAGAATTGCGCCGGCGACAAAGCTGAGTCCTAAAATGGTAAACATCGGAGTCTGGCGAATGACTCTGGCAATCACCAGCAAAACCAAAACACCCAGTACCCAGGTTCCCGCCCGATAAGACATGCTTCCATAACTCAATACCGACAAGAGCAAGATCAGCAATTGCAGGCACAACAGCCATGCCGAAGGCAAATGGGTAAAGCTGTTCCAGAACTGCTGCAGAGATTGCTTCATAATGCCCTCCTTGTTGCTATTCTTGTTACTATCTTCATGTAGGGAATACATTGTTATTGTTAACAGCTTTTAACATAGCATGCTCAAAGCCACTTGCAGATATACGATTTGTATGAAAATTACTGAAATAACACTGCACAAATCCAGCCAGCTCAATGCAATACGGCATTTATCCTAAAGAAAAAACTTGATGATATCTCCATAAAAAAAGCCCCTGACGGGGCTTTTTTAGCGTAGCGCAGATCTTAGTGATCCGATGCGCCTGAGATACCAATACCGGTTTGTGAGCGTACAAACTGCGCATCAAAGGCTTTGCGTTCTGCCTGAGCCTGTGCCGAATTATCCGTCACAGAGAACAACCAGCAGCACAAGAATGACAATGGCATCGCGAAGATTGCAGGACCATTGAACGGGTTCACTGGCGTATCAGAAATACCCAAAGTATCGACCCATACTGCTTTAGACAGCACAATCAAGGTTACTGCGGTTACCAGACCTGCAACACCACCAATCACTGCACCACGTGTCGTCAAGCCTTTCCAGAACATAGACAATACCAGTACCGGGAAGTTGGCACATGCCGCAACAGAGAATGCCAGACCGACCATGAAGGCTACGTTTTGTTTCTCGAACAGAATCCCGAGAATCATCGCGAAGATCGCAAGACCTAAAGTCGCAATTTTAGACATACGTAGTTCAGATTCAGGCGTGGTTTGGCCTTTCTTCAACACGTTGGCATACAAGTCATGCGAAATTGCTGAAGCACCTGACAGGGTCAAACCAGCAACGACTGCAAGAATCGTGGCAAATGCAACTGCAGAAATGAAGCCCATGAACAGGTCACCGCCCACTGCATCAGACAGGTGCACCGCCGCCATGTTATTACCACCCACCAGCTCCAGCTTGCCAGTCACAGCCATTTTCGCAACATCAAGGAATTGCGGGTTGTTCGATACATATAGAATCGCACCAAAACCAATGATGAAGGTTAATAGGTAGAAATAACCAATAAAACCTGTAGCAACTACGACTGATTTACGCGCTTCTTTGGCATCTTTTACCGTGAAGAAACGCATCAGGATATGTGGCAGACCTGCGGTACCAAACATCAATGCCAGACCTAAAGAAATCGCATCAATCGGATTAGATGCCAGACTACCCGGACCCATGATTTTGGTCGCATCTGTCAGGCTCAAGTCATGTACTTTTGAGTAGACACCAATCGCCTGTTCAAACATGTTGGTAAAGCTGAAGCCCACACCTTTCATAACCATGAATGCCATAAAGGTTGCACCAGACAGCAACATCACCGCCTTGATGATCTGTACCCAAGTGGTTGCCAACATACCGCCGAACATCACGTAGGCCATCATCAACAAGCCAACGATCACGACTGCAATGTTATAGTTCAGACCGAATAGAAGTTTGATCAGCTGACCTGCACCCACCATCTGTGCAATCAGATAGAACGCGACCACAACCAGTGAACTTAAAGCAGCCAAGGTACGTACCGGTTTTTCCTGCAAGCGGAAAGACACTACGTCTGACAGGTTGTATTTACCCAGGTTACGCAGACGTTCTGCCACCAGGAACAATACAATCGGCCAGCCCACCATGAAACCCAGTGAATACAGCAAGCCATCAAAACCGGACAGGAATACCATCGCGGAAATACCCAGGAACGATGCAGCTGACATATAGTCACCGGCAATCGCCAGGCCATTCTGGAAACCGGAAATACCGCCACCGGCAGTATAGAAGTCTTTGGTATTGGTGGTTTGTTTTGCTGCCCATTTGGTAATAAACAGCGTAGCACCTACGAAAATCACAAACATGATAATCGCGTGCCAGTTGGTCGCCTGCTGTTCTGCTGCACCCAGATCAGGACCAGCGAATGCAACGCCTGAAGCCACTATCGTGGTCGCCAGGGCAATAAGAGAATTCCATTTCATCTTAGTGGTGTCCTTTTTCATGCGCAATCGCTTCGACTTCACGGATTGCTTCTTCAGTCAATTGATCAAGTTTGTTATTGGCAATGTAGGAATACACACCACACAAGATAAACGACAGGACAATGATACCCAGACCAAGTGGAATACCCCACGTGGTCACACCACCTGAAATTGAAGACAATAGAAATTCTTTGTTGTAACCAACCAGCAACATGAAACCCACATAGACAAATAGCATAATGCCGGTCAACGTCCAGCTGAGCATACTTTTCTTGTGGACCATTTCCTTGAATTTTGGATTTTGTAGAATACGATCTACTTGTACCTCATCCATAATTACTACTCCTGTAGCCCAACCTTGGGCTGCCTATTTTTTAATTCGAATTATCACTGGTGCAAGTTAACAATAATCGTAGGTGCTTGTAATTTAGACTTTGGTCGTTAAAAAATGATCAATTTAAACTGTAGCGTTCACGATGCGTTATCATAGCGGCATGCTCAGTACACATCAGGCTATATGAACAGTTGGCTCATCATAGGGGTACTCGCCCTCTATATCGCATTACTCTTTATCTGCGCTTTCTACGGGGAAAAACATGCCAGCCGGCTGAGTACCCGTGGGCGTATGCTATTGTTTAGTTTAACTTTAGGAGTGTACTGCTCCTCCTGGACCTTTTACGGCGCCACGGGTGCTGCGGTACGTGAAGGGATTATTTTCCTGCCGATCTATCTGGGTCCGCTACTCTTTGTTGCTGTCGGCTATGACATCTGGCGCCGTCTGGGACGGGTGAGACAGCATCATGCCATTTCTTCGATCGCTGACTTTGTCGCAGCACGCTATGGTAAAAGTGGTCCCCTCGCCTCGCTGGTAACCATTCTGGCGGTGGTAGCGATTGTGCCTTATCTGGCCTTGCAGTTACGTGCGATTGCCTTAAGTGCCGCCGTCATTCTAGAACCTTCCGCAGGTGTAACCGGCACGACCAATGGCGTGCTGTTTCTAACTGGGGTTCTGGCAATACTGGCGATGATGTTTGGTACCCGGCAGATTGCCAATACTGAACAGCATGGCGGGCTGATGCTGGCCGTAGCATTTGAGTCTTTTGTTAAACTTTTTGCCCTGTTGGCAGTCGCCTGTTTCTTTATGTTTGAAGCACCAGAAAATCTGGCACAGATCAGTAGCGATATCAGTACCACTTTTCATGATGTGCAACTGTTTGGCGTACCACAAAGTTTCTGGATTCAGACCCTGCTCGCGGCACTGGCCATTATCTGCCTGCCGCGTCAGTTCCATGTAGCTGTGGTTGAGCTACGTGATGAAAAACATATCCGCGGTGCACGGCGCTGGTTTGCGGTCTATTTGATTCTGACTACCTTGGCGATTATTCCGATTGCCAGCTGGGCACTACATGCTGCACCGCAATACCTGGCGATTCCGGATGTGGCGGTCCTGTCCTTGCCACTCAGCTATAATCAGGACTGGCTTACTTTATTAGCCTTCTTAGGCGGTTTTTCTGCCTCTACCGGAATGCTGCTGGTGTCTTCCGTGGCACTGTCAATCATGCTCAGCAATGACCTGATCATGCCGGCGTTGTGGCGTTTAAAGCTGATTTCCCGGCATGACAAACGCTTGCCGTTGGTGCTGAAATTTACCCGCCGGGTCTGTATCCTGGGTGTGATGTTGATGGGCTTCCTGTTCTTCAACTTCTTTAATGATATTGACCAGCTGTCAGTTTTTGGCCTGTTGGCGTTTAGTGCGGTGGCACAATTCGCCCCTGCCCTGATCGGCGGCCTGTACTGGCGTGGCGGTAGTAAACAGGGTGTCTATGCTGGACTCCTGACCGGTTTTGCCTTGTGGGCTTATACCCTGCTGTTTCCAACCATTTTGCGAAGCCTGCCAGAAGCCTATAGCAGCTTTAGCCAAAGCTTGCTGAATCAAGGGCCTTTTGGCTGGAACTGGTTAAGACCGGAAGCCCTGATCGGTTTTGAGTCTTTTGATCCACTGACGCATGGCGTAGTTTGGGCACTGGGCTTAAATACCCTGCTGTATATCTGGATTTCCCGTATTTTCCGTCCGAGTATTGCCGAACAGATTCAAGCCGAAAGTTTCTTCTATTATGAAACCAAGCCACTACCCTCGCAGAGTCCTTCTAACGAGGTCAGCTATTCGCATCAGGATGTCGCCCGTTTAAAAGTCGGTGATCTGATTACCCTGGCTAAACGCATTACCGGCGAAGGCCCAACCACACGCGCTTTCCAGCAGTTCTGCACCCAAAACAGTGTTGAGCTGAATGAAAACAGCAGTGCCAATGGCATGTGGTGGCGTTTCACCGAACAGTATCTGGCGGGGACTATCGGGGCAGCCTCGGCACGTACCCTGTTGACCACAGCTATGGTTAATAATGGTTTGGCATTGGGTCAGGTCGCCAATATTCTCGATCAGGCCTCGCAATGGCAACGCTTTAATCAGAACCTGATCATGACCATGATTGATCACATGACCCAAGGGGTCAGCGTAGTCGATGAAAACATGTGTCTGGTCGCATGGAACAATCAGTATCTGAAACTGTTCGATTATCCGACCGATATTGTCTATGTCGGTTGTCCGATCGCCGACCTGATCCGTTATAACGCTGAACGTGGTGAATGTGGCCCGGGCTCGGTTGAAGAACATGTACGGAAACGGATTCACTGGATGCAGGTCGGCAGTGCCCATGAATTTGAACGGATTCGTAAAGATGGCCGCGTCATTCAGATGCGCGGCAATCCGATCGAAGGCGGCGGGTTCGTTACCACTTTCGCCGATATTACTGCCTTCCGTGAAAATGAAGCCGTGCTTGAAGCCCGCGTTCAGGACCGTACCCAGCAGCTGGCCGATGCATTGTCCGAGCAGCAACTGGCGCGTGAACAGGCCGATAAGGCCAATATGTCAAAAAGCCGCTTCATTGCAGCCGCCAGTCATGACCTGTTGCAGCCAATGCATGCCGCGCGCCTGTTCAGTACCGCACTCGAACAAAGCGTGCAGAATGATGAAGACCGCAAGACCTTACAACAACTGGATCGTGCTTTGCATGGTGCAGAAAGCATGTTGTCTGCCCTGCTGGATATTGCCCGACTGGAAGGCGGCACCATTCAGCCGAAACGTCAGGCTTATCCGCTGCATGACCTGCTCAGCGATCTGGAACTCCAGTTCAAATCGATCGCTGCACAGCGTGGTATCAAGTTCAGTGTGCATGATGCACAGTTCTGGATTGATACCGATCCACAATGGATTCGCCGCATTATCCAGAACTTTGTCAGCAATGCGTTGCGTTATACTGCCAGAGGTAAAGTGGTGGTCGGTGTATTACGTTCGAGCAGCAGACCGAATCATATCCGTATTGGCGTCTGGGATACTGGCCCGGGCATTGCCGAAGAACAGCGCATCAAACTGTTTCAGGAATTTGAACGTTGCGGCCACACCTCGCCTTGGGGTGAACAGGGTCTGGGCCTAGGTTTGGCGATCGTACAACGCATGACCAGCATGCTGGACTATCCGGTGCATGTATCTTCTGCGCTGGGCAAAGGCTCCTGCTTTATGATTGAAGTGCCTGTGATTGAGGCACCTAAAGTTGTTGCAGCACCGGTTCAGGCCGTACCTTTAAAGAGCAAAGCCTTTAAGATTCTGTGTCTGGATAATGATGAAACCATTCTGGAAGGCATGTCGACCTTATTGACCAAATGGGGTTATCAGGTGTTTAAAGCCACTGAACCTGAACAAGCAGCCATGCTGATTCAGCAGGAAAATATTCAGGTCTGGCTGGTGGATCAACATCTGAATCAGGACAAGATCGGTCTGGATTTCATTCTGGAACATCGTTCGAAGGATATTCCGGTCGCGTTGATTACCGCCGATTCCGATCCGGAATTGCCGCAACGTCTAAAAGAGCTAAACATTGTTCTGCTGAAAAAACCGCTGAAACCGGCCTCATTACGTTCATGGTTATCTGGACTGAAAATTTCCGACTCCTAAGTAGATAACGATCTGATCAATGCCCATTTCACACCCTGAAATGGGCATTTTTTATACTCAACTGCCACATAAACTTACCTAGCTTGCATAAAATTTATTCTAATGTGCTAAAAGCAGCAAATATGCCGAAAATACAGCTGAATAAATTGACCAAAATGCTCATTTTTTAATTCACTATGGCAAAAACTGACGAATGTATTAATGTACATGTGTACACTTAGTTACAATTAATTATCTTATTGTTTTTAATAAAAATTAAAGAGTAATTTTCCACTACTATAACTTTAGTCGTATTTTTTATCCCCTGCACTTGGCTCTAAAAATAGGGGAATAAGAAACGATCAGTTTCCATCTTATGCAGCCTTAATTTTTTTGGTCGCTGATCTATTTCTGCATATCGGAGTTCTTCACATGAACATAGATCAAAACCAGGGCCTGAATCAGACCCAGCAGTTTCACCGTCAATATGGCGCCAACGCCTTATTGCCAAGCATTGACTGGGCACAGGTCTTTAAATACAGCAAGCTGAATGATGCCCAGTATCAGGCACTGGAAACGCTGTATCAGAGTGCAGTACCCCTGGCACTGCAAGTCTTTGATGAATTACATTTTGATGTCTTTGAACCTTATGCCTACAAGCCGCAAGGTCTGGGACTATTTGAAAAGATTGCTGAACAGGAAGACAAGCTGATTCAGTCTTTAGAAGCTGAAACAGAGGACCTTCCAGCAAAAACCCGTCATCAGATCTGGAGCATGTTGCTGCGTGGTGGCGCGGTACTGGTCTTTAAGGCCTGGCTGGGTAAAGTCAAAAATGAAGAAGATTGTCTGGACACCAGCCAATTTGATGAGCTGTCTGATCTGTTATTTATCAAAACCTGCCCACATGAGCTGGCGCAGCGTTTACATGTCGATCCGAATACGCGCGACGAACATGTCTTCCTGATGTATGACAATGAAGTTTATCTGGATCGTTTTAACAGTCTGGAAACTGCGGCACTGTTTGTGGATCTGGGTGTATATGATGCGACTTTCCTGAGTCTGCGTGATGATCGCGTGGCGGAATATCTGAAATCGAAAGGTTATGTCACTGAAGAGCAGATTGACGAATTGCAATGTGCCTTAAATCCATTGTTTTGTGATGATTTCACCCGCAAACAGGATTATATCGCCTAGCTGACTCAGGCCTTTGCACTCATTTTTGCAGATTTCGCCCATAAAAAAAGACCTCCAAGGAGGTCTTTTTCAATTCGGCTATGCAGAACTTACATTTTGCGGTCTTCAATATTCAGTGCATTGATGGCCAATACCGCTTGTGTCCGGTTTTGTACGCCAAGCTTACGGAAGATTGCAGTCACATGCGCTTTAATCGTCGCTTCCGATACATCCAGCTCATAAGCGATCTGCTTGTTTAATAAACCTTCAGCCACCATCATCAATACCCGGAACTGTTGTGGCGTCAAAGACTGGATCCGTTCTGCCAAAGCCGTTTCATCGGCAGCACGCGGATCAAAATTCATATTGGCCGGCAGATTTGGCGGTAACCAGATTTCACCTTCTAGCACTTCACGAATCGCTTCACCGATATGGCTTGGGTGGGCAGATTTAGGAATATAGCCCATCGCACCATGCGCGATCGCACGCTGGATGATGCTGACTTCTTCATGTGCAGACACGACAATAATCGGTAAAGACGGATATTGTGCACGGACATGCACCAGGGCAGAAAAGCCGGAAGCGCCTGGCAGGTTTAAATCCAGCAGCACAAGATCAGGCTCAGGGCCATTTTCTAGACGTTCATAAAATTCATTGACTGCCGCAGTTTCATGAATCTGGGCTTGTGGCAGGCTATAACGTACAGCTTGAATCAAGGCATGACGAAATAGTGGATGATCATCAACGATTAAAATATTCATAGGCAACGTGAGAGAGATCTTGGCACGGTAGCCCCTATTCTAACCACACAACCCGGTTAAGGATATGCAAGACACTACAATTTTTAAAATAATATGCAGTTTTTCTTCAAAATTACCCATTTTTGCACTATTGCAATAATTGTTTAATTCTCATCACTTTTTTATATATCACTTATTCCTCACTGAAAAAGCTTATCTTTATTCAATATAAATATAAATATCATTTACTTACATATAAAAACCTCCTTAAGAATCAGGCCTTTGTCGTATATCGCAAAATCAGATAACTTTTCAGCTTTTCGTTATTTTACAGCCCTTCGCTAAATCGGGATTAATAGGGTCATTCCAAGATTACCCCTATTTTCAGGTTCTAAATATGTCTAATTTTAATGCGCAAAAACCCTTAAATATTGTTGCCGTATCTGGCGGTTTAAATCATCCCTCAAAAACCGAAGCCCTGGTTCAGGCCATTCTGGATGAGCTGGGGGAAGCGACACCGATCAATGTGCATTTCATTAAATTTAGTGAAATTGGTTCGCTCTTGGGCGGTACAATTTACCGCAATCAGTTGCCGCAACGCGTTCAGGATGATCTGGCAGCAGTAGAAGCCGCAGATGCGCTGATTGTGGGCACTCCTGTATACCGCGCTTCATTTACCGGCCTGTTCAAGCATTTCTTTGACTTTGTCGAGCAAACGGCGCTGGTGGATGTTCCGGTATTACTGGCGGCTTCCGGTGGCAGTGACCGTCATGCACTGGTGCTTGAACATCAACTGCGTCCTTTATTCAGCTTCTTTCAGGCACAGACTTTACCGATTGGGGTCTATGCCACCGACCGCGATTTCACCCCTGAATATACTATTCACAGTGAATTGCTCCGCGACCGGATTACCCTGGCTGTGGCGCGTGCCTTGCCGATTCTTGAATGGGCGCCGACCAAAGGACAACGTGCTGAAGTCGTTAAAGAAAAAACCATTCAAGCCAGTCAAAATCTGGGCATTAACAAGCAGATCGAACAAGAAGAAGTATTGCCTTCAGCAGCCGTGCCAAGTCTGGATGCCGCAGAATCGCGCTTGCACAGCAAGAAAGCACCAAAGACTCAAGTGGCTTGAACACAGCATTACAAAGGGTGATGAATATGTCGAATGATAAAAATATCGTATTTGCCTATTGGGTGCCGAATGTCAGTGGTGGCCTGGTGGTCAGTAACATCGAGCAGCGCACCGACTGGAGCTATGACTATAACGTGCGTCTGGCACAAACCGCTGAACAGGCAGGCTTTGATTATGCTCTGACCCAGATCCGTTTTACTGCCGGCTATAATGCAGAAAACCAGCATGAATCGGTGAGTTTCAGTCATGGTATTCTGGCCAAAACTGAACGCCTGAAAGTCATTGCCGCGATTCTGCCGGGTCCTTGGAAGCCGGCACTGGCTGCCAAACAACTGGCGACGATTGACCATCTGAGCAATGGCCGGATTGCGATCAATGTGGTCAGTGGCTGGTTCCGCGGTGAGTTTGATGCCATTGGGGAAGAATGGCCGGAACATGATGAGCGTTATGCCCGTTCGGAAGAGTTTATCCGTAGCCTGAAAGGGGTCTGGACCCAAAACAACTTTAATTTTGAAAGTAAATATTATCAATTCAAAGACTATACCCTGAGTCCGAAACCGCTACAAAAACCGCATATTGAAATCTTTCAGGGCGGCAGTTCCCGGGCAGCACGTGATATGGC
This sequence comes from Acinetobacter sp. 129952, assembly GCF_056642055.1. The sequence goes on from NZ_JBWVSU010000003.1 coordinate 144,166, forward strand.
TTCTCGCGTATCTGACTGGTACTTCACCAATGGCAATACCCCGGAAGAGCTGAAAAAACAGATCGATGATATTCGTGAAAAAGCCAAGGCAAATCATCACTCGGTGAAAATCGGCGTAAATGCCTTTGTGATTGCACGGGATACCGAAGAAGAAGCTCAGGCTGTATTGCAGGAAATTATTAGCAAGGCCAATGTGCAGGCAGTGAAATCTTTTGGTGAAGCGACCCGTGAAGCCGGCGCAGCAAGTCAGGAAGGTGAAGGCAACTGGGCCAAATCCACCTTTGAAGATCTGGTGCAATACAATGACGGGTTCCGCACCAATCTGATTGGGACACCGCAGCAGATTGCTGAACGGATTATCGAACTGAAGAAAGTTGGCGTTGATTTAATTCTGTCAGGCTTCTTGCAATTTATTGAAGAAGTTGAATATTTTGGCCAGAAGGTACTGCCTTTGGTCCGTGAGCTTGAAGCACAACAGGCAACGCCGGTGCAGCAAGAAGAAGCTGAGCCCGTATAATCATTCCAATAAATCTCAGCAGATTCATTCCCTTCCTCAAGGCTCGGCTTGGGGGATTTTTTTATGTGATAAATTTGTTGTCTGACTAGGTTTAAGACCATCAATTCCTTAAAATTCTGCACTAACGACTTTCCAAGAATTTTAATAATGCAACTGATCTGGTTTCGTCAAGACCTCCGCATTCATGATCATGCCGCGCTGTGGCATGCCACCCAGCAAGGCAGCTGTATAGCACTGGTGGTTCTCTCTCCCGAACAATGGAAGCTGCATCAGGATGCCCGGATTAAAATCGATTTTTATCTACGTCGCCTCGACATCTTAAAGCAGCAGTTAGCGCAGCTGAATATTCCATTAATCATTTTAAATGTTCCCTTATGGCAAGACCTGCCGGCCGAAATGCGAAGCCTGTGCCAAAAACTTCAGATTGATACGCTACATGCCAATATTGAAGTGGGCGTGAATGAACTGCAACGTGATGCACAGCTACAGCAGATGCTGGAACAGCAGCAGATCCGGGTCGAGCTGTATCATGATCGCAGCCTGTTTCCACTGACCAGTATCCGTAACCAGTCCAATCAACCCTATCAGGTCTATAGCGCATTCAAGAAAAAGTGCTATGAACGACTGATTCAGAATATACCGGGCTGCTATCCTGCCATTCAGCCTCAAGATCCGTTTGAATTACCCGCTCAGCTGACCAGCTTTGATCTGGGAAAATTTGCAGTTGATTATAAGGTCGATCATGTTGCCCAGTTCTGGCCTGCGCAGGATCAAGCTGCCTTAGAGCTGCTCGATGATTTTATCGGGGAGAAAATGGCTCACTATAAAACCGAGCGTGATTTACCTGCAGTCGATGGTACCAGCCGCCTGTCACCATATCTGAATATCGGTATTCTCTCGATCCGTCAATGTATGCAGATCCTGTTTAAGGACGGTTATTTCCAGATTGATGATATCGGTCAGCAGACCTGGCTGGATGAACTGCTCTGGCGCGAGTTTTATCTGCATACCCTGTTTGATTTTCCCCGTGTATCCAGACATCGGCCTTTTAAGGAAAATACCGATAATATCCAGTGGCGTAATGCACCTGAAGATCTGGCTGCCTGGCAACAAGGACACACCGGGATTCCGATTGTCGATGCCGGTATGCGGCAAATGCAGGCTACTGGCTGGATGCATAACCGGGTGCGCATGATTACTGCAATGTTCCTGTGTAAAAACCTGCTGATAGACTGGCGCTTGGGAGAAAGCTGGTTCATGCAGCAGCTGATTGATGGTGATCTGGCAGCGAACAATGGCGGCTGGCAATGGTGTGCTTCGACCGGCATGGATGCCGTGCCCTATTTCCGGATTTTTAACCCGGTCGGCCAGTCACAAAAGTTTGATCCGAATGGGGATTATATCCGTCAATGGGTGCCAGAACTGGCGCATCTGGATGCCGAAAGCATTCATGACCCCTATGCCAAAAATCTGGATCTTGAACTGGATTATCCAAAACCGATCGTGGATTTAAAAGCCTCTCGTGTAAGAGCGATTGAAGCTTTCAAGCAAATTTAAAACCAAACTTTTTCATCCAGAATAAAACAGCCTCTGATAAAGAGGCTGTTTTATTTTCAGATCAGGAATAAAAGCTTGGATCAGGCACTTTTCCAGTCAGCACCCATTCCCCCACTTCCTGATACTTATAATCGATCGGATCATGCAAGGTCTGGGTGCGGACATTGCGCCAGAAGCGGTCCAGATTGAGCTTGGCCGTGGTGGCCCGCGCACCCATCACCTGGAAAATATTCTGGGTAATATAGAGAGAGGTATTGGTTGCGGCAATTTTAGCTGTGGCAATGGCAACCGAGACTTCACCGCGCTGTTCGGCACTTAAATCATTCCCAAGCTCCCAGGCTGCCTGTAAACCCTGAACTGCTTTATCTGCGAGTAAGCGTACACCTTCTAGCTGTACATAGAACTCGGCAAAATGCTTCTGGGTAAAAGGATCATTCACTGCATCGTCTGCCAGTGATTTGGACCAGGCTTTTTGGGTCTGTACGCCCTGTCTGGCGATTTCAAATGCCCCTTCTGCCACGCCCAAAAACAGATGCACGAAAATCAGCTGGGCAATCAAAGGCCGTAGACTGGAATACGGCGTACTCAGTGGACCGGGATTTAACAGCAATTCATCTTCATGAATTTTGACCTGCTCAAAATGGCTGGTACCACTGTCGGTCTGGCGTTGGCCCATATTGTTCCAGTCGCCTAGAAAGCTCACGCCCTCTCGCCAGGTAGGAATCACTCCTATCAGTAATTTTCCTGCTTCGTCATAACCTGAACACAGCAACATATCCGAATCAATCGAACCTGAGCAGAAGCTTTTATCACCATGGAAAATATATTCGTTTTCTGAAACTTTTGTAACTATGGTGCGATGGTCCAGCGGATTTAGAGTATTACCCCAGAATAGATTATTTTGGGCAGTCTGTTCAAACCACGGGCCATATTGTTCCGATTGGGAAAATAATTGCACGGTCGCAATCAGCAAATGATGAAAGCCATAGACATGCGCCAATGAACTGTCGACTTGGGCTACAATTTGAATAGTTTTAAAAATGGTCTGCCAATCTGTCTCCTGACCGCCATACTGTTTTGGAATGGACAGGCCCAGCAAGCCACTCTGGCGAATCAGGTCACGTTCGGCTTTAGGATTCCCACCTTGCCGATCCCGCTCTGCTGCAGTCAAAGCAAAAATTTCAGCAAGTTTCTGGGCAATATCGACAGGAGACTGATTTAAATATGATTGTCGTATATTCATTGTTTTTGGACCTATATTCAGCATGGCTCGAGCTTAGCAGATTGCAGCCTGTCACTATATCCGAAAGTATGCAGAGCTTATTCCCGATATAAAAATACCGGCAGGATGCCGGTATTTAAAAAGTTTAAATTTAAGCTTTATTACGCTGTACCTCTGCGATCAGATGATCCACCACTTGCGGTTCAGCCAGGGTCGAAGTATCTCCGAGACTGTCCAGCTCATCGGCTGCAATCTTTCTCAATATCCGGCGCATGATTTTGCCGGAACGGGTTTTCGGCAATGCCGGTGCCCAGTGCAAGGCATCGGGAGTCGCCACTGGCCCGAGAATCTTGCGTACCCAGCTGACCAGTTCTCCACGTAATTGATCTGAACTGGCAACATCAGCCTGTAAGGTCACAAAGGCACAAATTCCCTGACCTTTAATATCATGCGGCATACCGACTACAGCGGCCTCTGCTACCGATTCATGCGCCACCAGTGCACTTTCAATTTCTGCAGTACCTAAACGGTGTCCGGATACATTCAGGACATCATCCACCCGGCCGGTAATCCAGTAATAACCATCTTTATCACGACGCGCCCCATCTCCGGTAAAATAGGTACCTGGATAGGTCGAGAAATAAGCTTCAATAAAGCGCTCCGGGTCTCCCCAAATGGTGCGCATCTGACCCGGCCAGGAATCCTTAATCACCAGATTGCCCTCAGCTTCACCCTCCAGTTCCTTGCCATCGGCATCGACAATAGCCGGTTGTACCCCGAAGAAAGGTCGTGTCGCAGAGCCCGGTTTTAAATCAGTCGCACCCGGCAATGGCGTAATCATAAAACCGCCAGTTTCGGTCTGCCACCAGGTATCGATGACGGGACAGCGGCTTTCACCGACCACGGTGTAGTACCAGTTCCAGGCTTCCGGATTAATCGGCTCACCAACTGATCCTAAAATTCTCAGGCTACTGCGATCACTTTCCCGCACAAAAGCATCGCCCTCACGCATCATGGCGCGGATCGCGGTCGGTGCAGTGTAGAGAATGGTGACGTTATGCTTATCGACAATATGTCCAGTACGCGCCCAGCTTGGATATTGCGGCACACCTTCAAACATCACGGTGGTGGTCCCATTCGAGAGCGGCCCATACAGCACATAGGAATGCCCGGTGATCCAGCCCACATCTGCGGTACACCAGAATACATCATCCTGCTTGATATCAAATGCTTCACGGAAGGTGCAATTCACATAGGTCAGATAACCGCCAGTGGTATGCATCACGCCCTTGGGCTTGCCGGTGGAACCTGAGGTATACAGGATAAACAGCGGATCTTCGGCATTCATCGGTTCGGGTGGACAGATGTCATTCACTGACATAATTTCCGTGTGATACCACAGATCACGTCCTTCCTGCATTTCAATTGGGTTACCGGTGCGGTGTACCACCATTACATTTTGAATCGAGTCTGTACCCGCCAGTTTCAGTGCTTCATCGACATTGGCTTTCAGTGGAATGGCCTTACCGCCGCGCATGCCGGAATCCGCAGTAATCACCATTTTCGCCTGACAGTCTTCAATCCGGCTGGCCAAAGAATCTGGCGAGAAACCACCAAATACCACGCAATGTACCGCCCCGATCCGGGCACAGGCCAACATAGCAATCGCAGCTTCAGAAACCATCGGCATATACAGCATGACCCGGTCGCCTTTCTGGATGCCATTTTTCTTCAGCACATTGGCAAAACGGCAGGTTTCATCATGCAGCTCGGCAAAGGAAATAATCTTGTGCCGCGAAGGATGATCCCCTTCCCAGATGATGGCCGGTTTATAAGGATGTTCTTTCAGGTGCCGATCCAGACAGTTGGCACTGACATTGAGCTGACCATCGGCAAACCATTCGATTTTAAAATCGTCTTTGTTAAAGCTGGTATTTTTGACTTGGGTGAAGGGCTTGATCCAGTCCAGACGTTGCGCCTGTTCTGCCCAAAATTTATCTGGCTGTTCTATAGAATATTGATAACGTTCAAAGTACTGGTCTTCGAGCGTACGTGCTGTTTTTTTAAATTCATCGGGTACTGGATAGATCTCTTGCATAGGTCACTTCCTTGATTTTGTTCTATCTCATCACGAGAGGTTAATGCTGCGTTGTTGATTGTTTTTTATGCATAATGGCAGTATGGCCTGCTTATTTCAAATCCGGCAATCATGCTTTCGTCGTAGATTATTTATACAAATTCAATCAAAATAAACCACAACTTACAGTACAGAATCTTCTGCGCAAATGTGTATGATCTGTAGCACAGCCCTTAAAAATAAAATTGACCGCTTGTGGTTATTTCATCTGATTTAGCAGGATACGCTTTATGAAATCGCCTGAATCTCCCTACTTTAGCCCGCCTGCGCTGCCTGCATCGGATCATCCCCTGTCGATGAAAGGCCGCTTCGGACGCTTGAGCTTTATTGCCTGGTCGGCATTTCTGTATTTCATTTTTTTATTTGGCAGTATTGCACTGGGTCTCAGTATTGATATTGTGAATATTTCTACCCATTCTCTAGATCCCAACTGGCTGATTTCACTGCAAGGCTTGGCCAGTATCGGTGTACTGGTCATGGTTCTGGCCTATGTGTATTTCGCTTTAGTGGTGACCGTTCGCCGTTTGCATGATATGAACCGCAGTGGCTGGTGGGCGCTATTATTTTTACTGCCGGTAGTAAACATTTTTGTATGGCTTTATATCGTTTTTGGTTCGGGCGATCGCGGCAGTAATCAGTATGGTCCGGCACGGATGACCTTGCTCTGGGAAAAAATTCTGGCCTGGCTGATGATTATCCTGACCCTGCTTAGCTTGTTGGGATCTATCGCTTTATTCAGTTATATGAGCGGTGAAGAACAAACCCCTACCCCCACGGAAATGATGCAAAAAACCACCAAATACTTTTAACAACAGCGCCGTTATTTTTAAAATTATCCAATGGTGACTTCGAGCCCTTATTAATTTTTTGCTGAACATCAGGCAAAATAGGCAAAATTTGAATTGTGGAATTTTTGTGGCAGAGCAAAACAATACCTTAAGCCAGGTAACTGAGGGCACCACGGAGTTGTTACATCAGGCAACTGAAAAAACGACCAAGACCGTGATTGAACATACCGCCAAGTATAATGATGCCTACAGCACCATTGACAAAATCATGGAGGGCTTCTGGGAGCGTGTGCCTTATTTCTGTATCGCACTGATCGTGATTACGATTTTCTGGTTACTCTCCAAAGTCTTCAAGTTTTTCGTACGTAAAACTTTGGAAAACCGTTCTTATACCCGCCAGAATCTGGTATTGGTCCTCAACCGTGTCGGCAGTACCTTTATTATTTTCTTTGGTATTCTGATTGGACTGGTGATTGCGGTTCCTGGCTTTACCCCGGGTCAGCTGATGAGTGCCCTCGGAATTGGTTCGGTCGCGATCGGTTTTGCCTTCAAGGATATTTTCCAGAACCTTCTCTCTGGTGTGCTGATTCTTCTCAGTGAACCGTTCAAGATTGGCGACGATATTATCGTGAATGGCATGGAAGGTACCGTTGAAGATATCCAGATTCGTGCGACCTTTTTACGCTCACCAGATGGCCGCCGTATCGTGATTCCCAATGCCACGGTGTATACCAGTGCCGTGACGGTAAACACGGCCTATACCCGCCGTCGCTGTGAGTTTGTAGTGGGCATCGGCTATGAAGATGACATCCAGAAAGCCAAGGACCTGATTACCGCTATTTTAGATAAAGATCCGACCATCCTCAGCCAACCGGGCTTTAGTGTCAATGTGACGGCGCTGGCTGACTTTTCCATTACCCTGAAAGCCTTCTGGTGGGTCGATACCACTGAAACCGGCACCGGAACTTCAATCAGTGCGGTGCAGGAACGTGTGATTCAGGCTTTTGCCGAGCATAATATTTCGATTCCGTATCCGGTACAGGAAGTCAAAGTCTATCGCGGCGAAGGCAATGAAGATGCCTCAGCTCGCGCTAAACAAACGACCTAAGACATAGGGAATCACGGTTTCAGTGCGGAGAATACGGTTGCCCAGACTCACAGCCTGACAGCCGTTTTTAACCAGTAAATCTACTTCATAAGGAATGAATCCACCTTCCGGGCCGATGATCATCGTACAAGGATGCGGAATCGCAAAAGGCATGGATTGTTCGGCATAAGGATGTGCCACATAAGCGGGTCGGTCAGCCGTAATCAAGTCCGGTAAAATATCTTCAACAAAAGGTTTAAAACGTTTATACAGCTCGATTTTCGGAGCTATTGTATCTCCTGCCTGTTCCAGTCCCAGCTCGATATAATGATTTAACTGCTGTAAAAATGGGGTTTGCCAGTAGCTTTTATCGACGCGATAACTATGCAGTAAAATGATTTTTTCCACGCCCAAGGTGACACTGTCCATGATCAAACGGCGCAGCACTTTCGGCCGTGGCAAGGCCACAATCAGGGTCACCGGTAATTTTTTTGGAACAGCATCCTCTTGAAGCGGTTTTAGTCGCACTGCTTTTTCAGAAATCTCGACAATCTCGGTGAGATAACGCTGACCTTCCAGCACCCCTACTTTTAAGGTATCTCCAACTTGAATCTGCACATGCTGCTGTAAATGTTCCAGTTGACGTTTCGATGAAATCGTCCAGAGATCCGATTGTGTTTGTCGATGGTCAAGCAGGACAATATTCATAGAAGATTTTATACCGAAGAACTGTTGAATGACCTCTATCCGCTAGAGGGTGGCGACATGGATGTCGCGCGTATCCCTGAGGGATAAGGACATCCCTTCAGTGATACAAAAGATTTTTGCTACTTTCATCTTTGAAAAGTAGGCTAGATAAGCCAGCTTAGAAATATTGAAAAAACTTCAATCCACACAGCCTAACGACGGCATCCTTGCCGTCTTAGTAAATCCAATATCTGTTACTTATCAATATCAATTAAAGATACTGATCAATCACCTGAATATGCTTGGCAAGCGATCCCGTATTTAACTGCATAATTCTCTGCGCTGCTGTATTTAAACGTTGTGCCTTGATTTGATCTTGCAAAAGTTCCAGCAATACCTCTGCCGCCTGCTGCGCATCCTGCACAACTTCTACTGCATCTGCTTGAACGAATTCATCGACGATGGTCTGAAAATTAAAATAGTTTTTGCCTAAAACAGTCGGTACATTCAAGGCAATCGGCTCCAGAATATTATGCCCGCCACCCGGCTCATTCAGCGAGCCACCGACATAACAGGTCTGACTCAAAGCATACCAGAGCCACATTTCCCCCATCGAGTCCGCCAGATAAACCTGGGTATCTGCTTCAATGTTCTGGGCCAAACTACGGCGCTGAGTTATTAAATTTAAACTCTGTGCAGCCTGAAACACCTCATCAAAACGTTCCGGATGACGGGGTACGACGATACATAAAAGTTTTGGGTTGCTATCTAAAGCCGATTTTAAAGCGCTTAGAATTTCTTTTTCTTCAGGCGCATGGGTACTGGCCAGTATCATAATTTTGCGACCTGCCAGTTGCCATGCTTGCTTCAAGTTTGCAGCATGTTCTACAAAACTTTGTGGTGCAGTAATATCAAATTTGATATTGCCCAAAACCTGGGTTTTTTCGGCGGTGATCCCCAACTCGATATAACGCTGCTGGGTGGCAGTATCCTGTGCCAAAAGCTGACTTAACTGCTGTAGCATGCTCCGGGTCAGACCTTTAACCCTGGCATAGCCCTTGGCCGACTTTTCCGAAAGACGCGCATTTAACAAAATCGTGGCTACATCAAACTCTGGTGCCTGATCCAGCAGATTCGGCCAAAGCTCGGTTTCCATCAGCAATAACAGTTTTGGCTGATATTTTTGATAAAACTCACGAATTAAGGTTTTCTGGTCAGCAGGCAAATACACGGCCTGAAATAAGTCTAAGTAAGGTGGCTTTAAGAACAGCGATTTTGCCCGGGCCTGACCGGTTTTGGTGGTATTGGTGACCAGCACCGGATGACCGAGTTTTAAATAATGTTCAACTAACGGTTGGGCCGCGTTGGTTTCGCCCACCGACACCACATGAAACCAGATAGCATGCAGGTTTTTGGGTGGCTGAAACGGGCCGAAACGTTCTGTCAGTTCTTGTTGTAATTGTTCAGGATCGGTCGCACGTTTACGGATACGCGATTGATATAAGGGTTTAACCAGCGCCAAGGCTGCGTTATACCAAAATGGAGTGGCCACATTGCGCCCCTGTCCAAAGATTCAATGGGCAGAATATAGCAGAGCCACATCAACATGTTAATCAATGTGGCTCATTTTTAGATTATTCTACTGTAGTTAAAGCTTCTGCTTCAGCCAATGTCGGATAATCAATATAGCCTTCCGCGACATTGGTTCCGATCATGTTTTCCAGCTTCAGTTCATTCAGCGGCGCATCTTCGAGCAGACGTTCGTATAGATCCGGATTGGCAATATACGCCTTACCAAAAGCCACCGCATCAGCCTTGCCTGAAGCCAGTAATTCAATGGCATCTTCACGACTTAGTTGCATATTGGCAATATAAGGCACTCCATTTGAGCGCTGTTTCATATATTCAGAAATACTGTCTTCTGCCAGATATTCACGGGTAAAGAAGAAGGCAATCTTGCGCTTACCCAGCTGCTCCATGGCATAGCCAAATGTTTCACGTGGATCATTGTCGCCCATGTCATGGTCATCACAACGCGGCGCAAAATGCACCCCTACACGATCTGCGCCCCATACTTCAATCAGTGCATCAGTTGCTTCTAGCAGGAAACGTGTACGATTTTCCACTGAACCGCCGTATTCATCTTCACGCTGATTGGTTTTGCTTTGCAAGAACTGGTCAATCAGATAACCATTGGCAGCATGTAATTCAACACCATCAAAACCGGCTTCTTTAGCACGAATCGCAGCTTGCTTGTATTGCTCGGTAATCGCATGAATTTCAGAAACTTCCAAAGGACGTGGCGTAACGTATGGACGTTTTGGACGTAACAAGCTGACATGACCCGCCTGTTGTACTGCACTTGCAGAGACTGGTGTTTCACCATTTAACAGATCCGGATGCGATACACGACCAACATGCCAAAGCTGGGCAACAATCAGACCGCCCTTCTCATGAACCGCTTGAGTGACCTTTTTCCAGCCTTCGACCTGCGCATCGGTAAACAGTCCCGGAGTATTTAAATAGCCGTTGGCTTCTTCAGAAATCACTGTAGCTTCAGAAATTATCAGGCCAGCACTTGCACGTTGCGCATAGTACTCAACCATCATTGGGGTTGGAACGCGATCAGCAGTTGCGCGGTTACGGGTCAGCGGCGCCATGATGACACGGTTTTTAAGCTCTAACGCACCGAGCGTTAAAGGAGAATTTAATTCAGCCATCGTTACTCCCACCTGTTAAAGGTGTTGTTGTAGGTGTTCGATAAATTGTTGAATCAAAGTTTCATTGCGGGAGAAATATGACCACTGTCCATGCTTGGTCGCAGTGATCAGGCCAGTCTGCTGTAATACAGACAAATGATTGGACATGGTGGACTGGGAAACCTGGCCCAAACGTTCAATTTGACCTGCACAGACCCCACGTTGAAAGCCACCACACTCTTCCGCAGACAGATATTGCTCCGGAGATTTTAACCACTCCAGAATTTGTCGACGGGTCGGATTGGCTAAGGCTTTAAAAATTAGATCAAGGTCCATAGGCACATCACAATCAGTGGCGCAACGAAACTTTATTCAGCATCTGCGACCATTATATCGTATTTTTTCGATTTATATATCGAAAATTTTAGATATAATAATCACAATCTGCACAAGCTTTGTTACGCCAGCTTTTAAACGATTTCTTACAGGCCCTGTTTCAGGCTTGCTTCGATAAATTTGTCCAGATCACCGTCCAGAACTGCGCCAGTATTGGAATTTTCCACACCTGTACGCAAATCCTTAATACGTGAATCATCCAGGACATAAGAACGGATCTGACTACCCCACCCAATGTCAGACTTGGAATCTTCCAGTGCTTGTGCCGCTTCGTTACGTTTGCTCATCTCGAGCTCATAAAGTTTGGCACGTAACTGCTTCCAGGCGTGGTCACGGTTGGCATGTTGTGAACGCTGGTTCTGACAGGCCACCACAATTCCGGTCGGTGCATGGGTTAAACGCACGGCAGAATCTGTTTTGTTAATATGCTGACCACCCGCCCCTGATGCACGATAAGTATCGGTACGAACATCGGACGGATTGATTTCAATTTCGATATTGTCATCAACTTCCGGTGACACAAACACGGCAGAGAACGAGGTATGACGACGGTTGCCCGAGTCAAAGGGCGACTTACGCACTAAACGGTGTACACCAGATTCGGTACGTAACCAGCCATAGGCGTACTCACCTTCCACACGAATCGTCGCAGATTTAATCCCGGCAACATCCCCATCAGATTCTTCCATCACTTCTGCTTTAAAGCCATGACGTTCAATCCAGCGTAGATACATACGTAGCAACATAGACGCCCAGTCCTGTGCTTCTGTACCGCCTGAACCAGCTTGAATTTCCAGATAGCAAGGATTTGGATCCATCGGATTATTGAACATACGGCGGAATTCAAGCTTGGCCAGTTCTTCTTCAGCCGTGCTCAGTTCAGCCTGTACATCTTCTAGCAAGCTTTCATCATCCGCTTCAACCGCCAGATCAAGCAAAGCCTGTGCATCTTCAAGCTGGGTACTTAAGCGATCCAGCACATTTAATACATTTTCAAGCTCGCCTTTCTCTTTGGCCATCGCTTGGGCACGACTCTGGTCATTCCAGATGGTTGGATCTTCTAATTCACGCAGGACTTCTTCTAAACGCTCTTTTTTCAGATCGTAGTCAAAGATACCCCCGTAGTGTTTGACCACGTTCGTTTAAGTCTTTTAATTGGTTTAGATACGGATTAATTTCCACGTGAATTACTCTCAATCAAAATTAGGCACAAAATTCTTAGCCCGATATTATAGCACAGTCTATTTCCGCTATTTTAACGATTCATTCAGTCTAAGGCTCGAATGTCTTGAGCATTTAGACCTGTATTTCCCTCATCCAATTTTCAACATCTCATAGACTCTTTTGCGTCTTTTTATCCGAAATTTTTATCGGCTTTTTAGCCCCGTTTTATGACCGAAATATAATTTTGCAATTGATTTTATAATTTAGGATTTCTTATTGGTCTGTATAAAAAATCAGCGAATTCAATAGATTCCACAATATCTACACACTTTTAATAAAACACTACATTATAAATTTAATTTTATTATTCAGTCACTTGTTCAGCAAAAATTACACAAGATTACGCTATTCACATTACTGTAACTTTCCTTTGATTGACGATCTTTGGAATTGCTCTAGACTGAAAGTTGTAACAAAAAGTGTAATGTTTTTAACTCACGATTTGAGGGGTAGTAACCATGAAAAAATTAGCGATTGCTTCGGCACTACTTTCAGCAATAGCAATGACTGGTACAGCAGCACATGCTTACCAAGCAGAAATTGGTGCATCAGCAGGAGTGGTTGATCCTGACAACGGTGGAACTAGCGGTTCTTTCGGCGTTGATGGTACATATTACTTCAATCCAGTTCAAACACGTAATGCACCATTAGCAGAAGCAGCATTCCTTGATCGTGCTAGCAACGTGAGTGCGCAATATCAATATAATGAAATTGGTGATTCTGAAGCGCATCGTTATGGCGTAGGTGCAGAGTACTTCGTACCGAATTCTGACTTCTACTTAAGCGGTAACGTCAATGGCCATGATCTGCAAGACAATGATGATCTAGAAAATGATTTAACCACCTATGCAGCTGAAGTCGGTTATCTGCCAGCGCCAGGTCTATTGATTGCGGCGGGTGTGAAAGGTTGGGATAACGACAATGATGATGGCGTAGATCCAACATTGCGTGCTAAATATGTAACGACATTAAGCAACGGTAAAGACATCAACCTGGAAGCAGGTGCAGCATTTGGTGATTTAGATGAATACAATCTGGCAGCAGATTATTTCATCGACAAAACCTTGAGTGTCGGTGCTGATTATCACAATAATGATATTACCGACAAGAGCGAATTTGGTATCAATGCACGTAAGTTCATTAACCAGCAAGTGAGCTTAGAAGGCCGTGTCGGCTTTGGCGAACAGTTTAACAATGACTACAATACCTTTGGTGTAGCAGCGAAGTACCGCTTCTAATCTAAAACCAAAAATTAGTCATGCATAGAAACCCATCCTCGGATGGGTTTTTTTATTGCACTCTTAACAAGCATTTAGGTATTTTTTGCACATTGACGGGGCGAATATAAACTGTACAATTTGTTACAACTGTTCATCAAACAGTCATATTTTTATAACAAAGAGAGAAATCTAAATGCTTAAGAAACTTGCTCTTGCTACAGCGCTTCTTGCTGGCCTGGGAACTGCACATGCTTACCAAGCTGAACTTAATGTCGGGTATGAAAATACAGATATTGATAATGTTGGGGATCTAGATACATTTTTCATCAATGGAAAATATTACTTAAACACTGTTCAAGTTAAGAACTCTCCACTTGCAGAAGCGGCTTTCCTAAATAAAGCAAGCAATATTGGCTTAGGTTATGCAAATGCAAGCGGTGATGGCGATGAGGATATTGATGTATTTGGTGTAAGTGGCGAGTTTTATATTCCAAATACTCAATTTTATGTAAGCGGCACTATTAACCAGGTTGACTTTGCTGGTGAAGACAATACTGGCTATGCTTTTGAAGTTGGTTACTTACCAGTTAATGGCCTACTATTAGCAGCTGGTGCAGCTAATGAAAGCGTTGATCCAGTTCAGGTAGCAAATTATGGTTTTGTCCCTAACCTCTTAAATGCTGTTACTGTAGGTGATGATACTGCACTATCTTTACGTGCAAAATATGTGACTCAGATTGGTAATCATTTTGCCAATTTTGAAGGTTTAACTTATTTCGGTGATGAAACAACTTATCGTTTAGGCGCTGATCTTTATATCGATCCAACTTTAAGTGTGGGTGTATCAATCGCGGATTCTACAGAAGATGATTCAGATACAGTATTTGGTTTACGCGCACAAAAATTCTTTACACCTGCAATTGCAGCTGGCGTGAACTATACAACTACTGACGGTGCTGACTCTTTCGGTATTAACGGTACTTTCCGCTTCTAATCTCTCCGATTAAAAGCAAAAAAAACCGCTCACTCGAGCGGTTTTTTATGGCCTATTGTTCTAAATGGATAATCCGCATTTGCAAGCTGATATTGCCATTAAATACATTTTTATCCAGCTCATAGACCAATCGTGTATCTTTCATCGGGTCAAAGTCATATTTATCCGCTGCATTGAAAGCGATCGCATCCACGACCTGCCCATTCTCCAACGCCACACGTAACTTAAGATGCACATCTTTAAGCCAGCGATAGTCCATGATTTTGAACACACCATCAAAAATCGGTTGGGGGAATTTTTGCCCCCATGGACTTAAATTCTGTAATAAATCGACTGTTTCAATGTGAAAAGCAGAAGCTGGCAGCTCTCCATCCGTCCATAAAGTCGCAGTGAATAAATCCTCATCCATCGCACCAATCAGTACTTCAAAGACCTGCTTAAACTCGGCGAAATTTTCTTTTTTCAGGGTTAAACCGGCTGCTGCTGCATGGCCACCAAAATGACTGACTAAATGAGGATATTGCTCTGCCACCTGTTCAATCGCATCACGAATATGAATACCTTCAATCGAACGCGCCGAACCTTTGATATGAATCCCATCCTGATCCGCGGCAAAAACAATACTCGGACGATGGAACTGCTCTTTTAAACGCCCTGCTACAATCCCGATCACTCCCTGATGCCAATGCGGTTCAAACATGATCAACGCAGCAGGTAGTTCAGTGGCATCCCACTGGATTTTATCCAGCTCAAGCAAGGCTTCCTGCTTGATTTTACCTTCCACCTGACGGCGTTCGACATTGAGCTGATTCAGCTGTTCAGCCAGTGGATAAGCAGTTGTCAGATCAGGAGCCAGCAAACATTCGATCCCGATATCCATGGTTTCCATGCGTCCAGCCGCGTTAATCCGTGGGCCTAAAACAAAGCCCAAATCTTGAGCTTTCAGACCAGCAGGGTCACGCTTTGCAATATCAAGTAGCGCACTGATTCCTGCTCGGCATAACCCTTGCTGGATCCGTTTCAACCCTGCATCGACCAGAATCCGGTTGTTATAGTCCAGACTCGCGACATCGGCATAAGTACCGAGTGCCACCAGATCAAGATAATTGGTAATTACCGTAGAGGATTTCCCCAGTTTCTTGCGATGGGTCGACAGATTGGCCAGCACATAAAATGCCACCCCCACCCCGGCCAAGGCCTTGCTCGGGAAATCGCAACCGAGCTGATTCGGATTAACCACCGCTTCGGCTTTTGGTGTCGGCTTGGTCGTTAGATGATGATCGGTAATGATCACCTGCATGCCATGATCTTGTGCCTGTTTGACTCCGTCATGGCTGGAAATGCCATTGTCCACGGTAAGCAGTAAATCAGGCGTGAAATTGACAAAGGCCAGATCTGCAATTGCGGGCGTCAATCCATACCCATATTTAAAACGGTCTGGTACCAGATATTCAACATTGGCGCCCATATCGCGCAGTGCCAGCACCATGAGTGCAGTACTGGTCGCGCCATCGGCATCATAATCGCCGACAATCACGATTTTCTGGCCATGATCAATCGCCTGATCCATCAATTGAATGGCTTCAGGCAAGCCTTTCATGGTCGGTGCCAGCAAATGCTTCAGCTTGAGCTCAAGTTCCTGCTCGGATTCCACCCCACGACGAGCCAGAATCTCGGCCACAAATGCAGGGACGCCCGGTAAATTTTCAGGGCGTGTCAGCAATGGACGTTGTTTGATTTCCAGTTTTTGCATGGTTATGGCATTAAGCGCTCTAAAGTCCAGCCGGCATCGGTTTTGCGATAACTTAAACGGTCATGCAAACGGTTGGGACGACCCTGCCAGAATTCATAATAATCGGGTTCTAGACGATAACCGCCCCAGAATACCGGCTTGTCCAACTGTTGCTGATTCGCGACCTGGGTATGCAAATCCCAAAAACGTTGCTGCAATTCCTCACGACTGGCCACGACGCCACTTTGCGGGGTACTGATATGTGCAGCAATCTGGCTTTCTCGTGGACGTTTATGATAATAATCGGTCGATTCTTCTTCCGATATTTTCTTTACACGACCTGAAATACGAATCTGGCGCTCCTGATCCTGCCAATAGAACAACAGTTCGGCATAAGGATTTTCAGCCAGATCCAGACCTTTTTGACTATCATAGTTGGTATAAAAGTCATAACCCGCTTCAGTCGCTCCACGTAGCAATACCGTACGCACGTGCGGACGACCTTGTGCATTGGCTGTTGCCAAAGACATGGCATAGGGTTCATGCAATTTTGCTTCCAGTGCATGGTTAAACCATTGCAGGAACTGCATATGTGGATTCGGATTGACTTGCTGTTCCTGTAACTCGCCTTTTTCATAATTCAGGCGTAGTTCACTCAGATCCTTGATCAGATCACTCATCATCTATGTTCCTGTTAAGCGGCATTGGCACGCACAGCATCTGCCAGGCTGTTTGCAAGTGTGGTGACTTCAGCCAGATCATCGCCTTCGACCATCACACGAATGACAGGTTCTGTGCCAGATTTACGAATCAATAAACGGCCACGACCTTTAAGCTGCTGTTCGGCTTTTTCAAATTCAGCTGCCAGTGCAGGCACTGAATAAGGATCAAACATGGCATTTAAACGTACATTGACCAAGACATTGGGCAACAGTTTAAAGTCAGCCACAAGTTCATGCAGAGCTTTTTTCTGCTCAACCATCACGGTTAAAACTTGCAGGGCTGCAATAATGGCGTCGCCTGTGGTGCTCTTGTCTAAAGTCAGAATATGACCAGAAGGCTCACCGCCAATTACCCAGCCATTTTCTTCCAGACCTTGCAATACATAACGGTCGCCGACTTTGGCACGTAATAACGGCACTTGTGCTTTTTCCAGCGCCAGTTCCAGCGCCATATTGCTCATTAAGGTACCGACGATACCTGCCGGTTTTTTCGAGCTTTGAGTCGCAAGAATATAAAGAATATGGTCGCCATCAATGAGATTACCGGCTTTATCTACGAGAATCACACGGTCGGCATCCCCATCAAAGGCAATACCCAAATCTGCTTGATGTTGAACCACGGCTTGTTGCAAGCTTTCCGGATGGGTCGAACCACAGCCCTCATTAATATTCAAACCGGTCGGCTCATTGTGAATCGCAATCACCCGTGCGCCCAGTTCACGGAACACCGCAGGCCCCACGTTATAGGCTGCGCCATTGGCACAATCCACTACAATGGTGAGTTCATTCAGATCCAGATGATACGGGAAAGTCGATTTACAGAATTCAATATAGCGGCCATTAGCATCTTTAACCCGGATACTCTTACCCAGATTCGCTGTATCTTCAATCACAAAATCTTTCTCAAGCTCTTGATTAATTTCATCTTGCAAGGCATCTGGCAGTTTTTTACCTTCCGCAGAGAAGAACTTAATGCCGTTATCAAAATACGGGTTATGCGAAGCGGAAATGACAATACCCAAGCTGGCATGTAAGGCACGGGTCAAGTGAGCAATCGCCGGTGTCGGTAGTGGACCTAAAAGGTGAACATAAACGCCAGCGGCATTTAAACCTGCCTGTAAGGCAGCTTCCAGGATATAACCAGACAAACGGGTATCTTTACCCAGAACCACCAATGGTTTGGATTTTTTACTATGACGTTTTAAAACTTTACCAGCCGCAAATCCCAGTTTCAGGGCAAACTCAGGGGTAATCGGCAATTCGCCAAACTTTCCACGAATACCATCCGTACCAAAATAACTCATCTTTATCTCACTTCTTAGCGGATGATTGATATCACCCATTTTTTTCCTTGAGTCACACTTTACACCAAAATAAAAAAGCCGTCATTTGCATGACGGCTTTTTAAAATTTTAAATCACAGGAAATTAACCTACGCGATAGTTTGGTGCTTCTTTGGTAATGGTCACATCATGTACATGCGACTCAGACATACCGGCAGAAGTGATTTTCACAAACTTGGCATTCTGACGCAGGTCTTCAATCGTCGCAGAACCGGTATAACCCATTGAAGAACGTAGGCCGCCCATCATCTGATGTACGATATTACCCATTGGGCCTTTGTACGGTACACGACCTTCAATACCTTCAGGAACCAGCTTCTCGGCACCGGCCTTGGAGTCCTGGAAGTAACGGTCAGCAGAACCTGTCGCACCCGCCATCGCGCCCAATGAACCCATACCGCGATAAGCTTTGTAGTAACGGCCCTGGAAGAATTCAACTTCGCCTGGTGCTTCTTCAGTACCGGCCATCAATGAACCCACCATAATCGTGCTTGCACCCGCACCAATCGCTTTGGCCATATCACCAGAGAAACGAATACCGCCATCCGCGATCAAAGGAATCTGATCTTTCAGCGCATTGGCAACAGAATCAATTGCAGAGATCTGTGGCATACCAATACCCGCCACAATACGCGTGGTACAGATTGAACCAGGACCAATACCAACTTTAACGGCATCCGCACCCGCATCAAGCAACGCTAGCGCAGCATCACCTGTTGCGATGTTACCGCCAATCACCTGAACTTGTGGATAGTTGGCTTTCACCCAACGTACACGCTCGATCACACCCGCAGAATGACCGTGTGCAGTATCGACTACAATCACATCTACACCTGCATCAACCAAGGCTTCTACGCGACTTGGCGTTTCTGCACCGGTACCGACAGCAGCACCAACACGCAGACGACCCAGATCATCTTTACAGCTGTTTGGATACAATTCAGCTTTACGGAAATCGGTTACCGTAATCAAGCCTTTCAGCTCTTGCTGATCATTGACCACCAGTACTTTTTCAATACGATGCTGTTGCAATAAGGCTTGAATGTTTTCTTTCGATTCGCCTTCACGAACCGTCACCAGACGATCCTGACCAGTCATGATATTGCTGACTGGCTGCTCAAGATTGGTTTCAAAGCGTGTATCACGACCGGTCACGATACCCACCACTTTGCCGTCTTTCACAACGGGCACACCACTGATATTGTTGGCTTGAGTCAGCGCAATCAGTTCACGTACTGTGGTTTCAGGAGTCACTGTAATCGGGTCTTTGACCATACCCGCTTCGAATTTTTTCACACGGCGCACTTCTGCAGCCTGAACAGCGATATCCATGTTCTTGTGCAAAATACCGATACCGCCATTTTGCGCCATTGCAATCGCCATACGGGACTCAGTCACCGTATCCATTGCTGCAGACACAAGAGGAATATTCAGGTTAATGCCACGAGTTAAACGTGTCTTTAGGGAGACATCTTTTGGAAGAACAGTAGAATAGGCAGGGAGTAATAGGACATCATCGAAGGTTAACGCGTCTTGAACGATGGTCAACATAACAGTCTCACTGGTAATTTCCGTGCACTATTATAAACAAATATCGGCTTAAATTTCATTGCAATTGCAAAATTATTTTTTATTCAAGCTTTGTACAAACAGATCTATGTGGGTGCTAAAACAGTATCAATAATACGTCCGATCATGAAGTTCCCTATTTTTAAATAGACCCCGATCATTTTAATCAAGTGAAAAGCAGAGCCTAAGCTCTGCTTTGGGTGGATTTAGCTGACGTATTCAAAACTGTCATCATTGTCGGCTTCATCAGTTTCAATCTGGACAAAGGGCAACATATTGTGTGCAACACGAGCCTTATTGCATTGCTCATCGGCAATCTGCACTTCTTTGCAGGATGAACTTCGCTGCTCATACATACCGCAGCTGACCTGCTGGCCGATGGTGCCATCAAGTGCGATACAGCGTGGATTTTTTTGATTGGTTCCAGCCATACATGAATAGACTGCTGTCACAGGTTCGGTATAGTGCTCAGGCATATGAATACCTTCGGCCCAATAGAACGAAACCCTGAAATAGGCGCAGCACGCCCCGCAGCTTAAACACGCATCCGGTTTTGGAACTTGAGACAACATTTCTTATAAGTTCTCATTATCAAAAAAAAGTTTTTTGGAGAAGAAATATAAAAAATGTTGGTTTTCCACACAAGAAAAAAATTATTTTTTGTGTGAACTATTCAGGACAGGTAAAAACCGTTTCATCCATCAGGTCAGTACCGCATTCCAGCGTTTCAATCCAGTCCAGAAACTGATTAATCTGCTCTTTACCGATAAATGGCGTGCCATGTTGCGGCACAATCATCTCGATTTCCATGCTGCGTACCATTTTCACCCAAAGGCGAATCACCTTGTTATTGCACATATAGCGTTGATGGAAGCTTTTCATTTTTGGAATATGCGCAGCAAAGTTTTCCAGTGGCTTGGCTGCATCTTCGACCATGGATGCGCCCATATCGCCGGAAAACAGGATTTTGGCAATCGGATCATAAAACTGGAAATTCCCCACCGAATGCAGGAAATGCGCCGGCACCGCCACAATGTGTGATTGACCCAACGGAACGATCTGACCGTGATCAGGAAGTTCTACCAAGCGGTCCAACCAGTTACCTTTCATCCGGTCACTCATAAAGGCCGAGTTTAAGTGCGGCAAGAAGCGCGCCCACAGCTTGGATGCCACCACTTTGGCATCCGTATAGACCAGCCAGCGCGGCATCGAGGTGATGATATCCGGATCCTGGTGCGAGGCCATGACATAATCCAGATTGGTCAAACGGGTATATTTATTCAGCTCCATAGTCAGCGGCACATAGGTTAAATCACCACCCGGATCAAGTACCGCTGCGCGCTCATGATCAATGATCAGAAACTGGTTTGCCTGAACGCCTTCACCTTTAACCAGACTGGTAAAACTGATGCACTTATGTGTCCCGTTATCAAACAGGACCTGCGATGTGGTGCGTTCAAAAGCCATGTAAATTCCCCAATTTATAATAAAAATAACGTTTTTATACCCGTATAAAATATAAGGAATTAATCAAACTTACAATCAATAAAACTAGCCATATCACACTATTTACCAAGGTTTTGAGAGAATTTTAACCATAAAAAATCCTGAGTTTTTAGCTCAGGATTCATGTAATTTATTATTTTATGATTTAAAAGAAATAATGTTGAGCCAGTGTTGCGACACCAATCACCAGGAAAATCGCCGCTCCAATTTTATGAATCAGGCTGATCGGGAGTCTATTCGCCAGCTTATCTCCCAAAAATACTGCAGGTGCATTGGCCAGCATCATGCCCAAAGTGGTCCCAAGCATCACCCAGAATACGCTATCGAAACGTGCTGCTAATGCGACCGTAGCAATCTGAGTTTTGTCACCAATTTCTGCCAGAAAGAACAGAATAAAGGTCGCACCAAATACCCCGAATTTTTGCCATTTATTGATACTGGCATTTTCATCCCCGAGTTCATCCGGAATCAGCATCCAGACAGCCATTGCGATAAAGCCAATCGAGACGATCCACAGTAGCACCTCCGGCCCGATCACCGTGGTCACCCATTGTCCCAATACTGCAGAAAGGCCGTGGTTAATCAGCGTCGCCAATAAAATGGCAACTAAAATAGGAACAGGTTTGCGAAAACGTGCGGCAAGCAGCAATGCCAGCAGTTGGGTCTTATCACCCATTTCAGCCAGCGCTACGATTGCAGTCGACAGTAGGAATTCATACATGAGGTTTTTCTCTGGCTAGCATCCAATACCAATGACTCACCGCTCCTGCTAGCCAAAATCTGCAGAGTGGTAAATCAAAGGTCTTGCCAACAAAAGAAAGCTTGGAAAAGCTGACTTGGTTCTTTGCTATGATGACCATGCTCGGTTGAGCAAATATGTTGACCATCACCCTTCTGCTTTGCGCAAAAGGCGGCTACTCCCCAATGAAGTGCGCCAAGTATAGAATCAAATAGATTATTTTTCAATGCAGCAGCAAAAAACCCTGCCGAAGCAGGGTTTTCTCTTTACACCCTCTTTATATTTCTCCCAGAGAGAGAATAAAGGGCATATACATGATTTTTTAGATCAATAAAGTACGGATATCTTTGAGCAGCTTGGTCAGCTTGTTGGTGAAACGAGCAGCATCTGCACCATTGATCACACGGTGATCGTAGGACAATGAAAGCGGCAGCATCAAGCGTGGATCAAAGCCTTCACCATTCCATACTGGTTGCATGGTGGCAGGAGAAATACCCAGAATCGCCACTTGCGGCCAGTTCACCAATGGCGTAAATGCTGTACCACCAATTGAGCCCAGGCTGGTGATGGTAAAGTTCGCACCTTGCAGGTCTTTCGGTGACAATTTCTTGTCACGCGCTTTTTGACCCAGGGTTCCCAGCTCAGTGGCAATCTGTTTAATGGACTTCTGATCGGGATGACGCAGCACAGGCACGGTCAAACCATCTGGCGTTGCGACCGCGATACCCATATGGATCTCGTTACGTAGCAAGACTGACTTACCATCATCGGCCAAGTGACCAGCAAACTCACGCTCTTCTTTTAACAAGTGCGCAACTGCTTTGATGATGAACGCCATAATGGTCAGGCTCAGGCCTTCTTTCTTGAAATTGCCTTTCAGTTCATTACGCCATGCTTCCAGTTCCGTAATATCTGCTGCATCAAACTGGGTCACTTGCGGAATGAAATTATTCAGCGACAATTGTGGAATAGATACTTGTTGCAAACGCGTTAAGGCTTTCTCTTCCACACCACCAAAAGCGCTAAAGTCTGGCAGTTTTGGCAGACCTGCGACTTGAGCAGCAGCGGCTACAGGAGCCGCCTGTGGCGTAGTAAGACGCGTTTTGACATACGCTTTCAGATCTTCTTTCATGACGCGCGCGTGTGGGCCAGATGCTTTGACGTCTGCCAGCACAACGCCCAGTTCACGTGCCAGTTTACGCACAGCAGGACCAGCATAGACTTTCGAGTTAGCGACATTCTGCTCTTTGGTCAGCTTATCGGCATTATCCGACGCCGCGACTGTTTGAGTAGAAGATGCAGCAGGTGCCGGTGCTGCTTTTGCAGCAGGCGCTTTCGGCGCTTCTGCTTTGGCTGCAACAGGTGCAGCAGCTGCTTGCGCTTCAGCTTCAATTGTCACCAGTGCAATGCCTTGAGAGACATTTTGACCCAGTTCCACATGAATGGCTTTAATCACGCCGGCTGTAGTGCTTGGCACTTCAACAGTCGCTTTATCTGATTCCACCACGATGATGCTCTGGTCTTTTTCAACCGTATCACCGACCTGAACCAGAATTTCAGCCACAGCCGCCTTGTCTACACCTAGATCAGGCACCTTCACTTCAACATCACCTGCAGGTGCTGCTGGCGTTTGTGGCGCTTCAACTGCTTTCTCTTGGGTTGCCGCTTGAGCAACTGGTGCTTGAGGTGCTTCTGTCTGTACTTGTGCTGCCGAAACAGCCGTTTTCACTTTCAGAATGACCACACCTTCTTTGATCGTGTCGCCTTCTTTAATCTCGATGGACTCTACCGTGCCTGAAACCGTACTTGGCACTTCAACAGTCGCCTTGTCTGATTCCACCACTACGATACTTTGATCTACCTCGATTTCATCACCGACAGAAACCAGAATTTCACCGACAGTGGCTTTTTCTACACCAATATCAGGGATTTGAACATCAACCACTTGTGAGCTTGCTTGAGCCTCAGGAGCAGCAGAAGCTTTAGGCTGATGTGAAGCGATTTCCTGCATGATTTCCTGATCCGGCAATGAGGTTGGGGTATTTTCTGAAGTTTTTTCAGATGCATCTGCTCGCTGTGACTCTACTACATCCGTGCTGCCGTCTTCAGCCTGTAGCTCAATCAGTACCGCGCCTTCAGTGACTTCATCACCCTGGCTGACCAGAATGCTTTTTACCACGCCTGCTGAAGTGCTAGGCACTTCAACAGAGGCTTTATCAGATTCAAGTAACACAATGCTGTCATCAATCGCAATCGTATCACCGACTTTGACCAGAATTTCGGCCACTGTTGCCTTATCTACACCAATATCAGGAGTCGTAATTTGCATGCTTAGTTCTCCTCTTTGTAGTCAGCAACAGCATGTACAGATGGGGTTTCTTGCGGTGCCCAAGCTACTGGACGATCTGTATCAAGCTCGAAAGTCGAAATCGCATCTTTTACCAGGCGCGCATCAACTTCACCTTCATCTGCCAGTTTTTTCAAAGTTGCCACCACAATATGGGCAGCATCAACACCAAAGTAACTACGCAAGTTGGCACGTGTATCTGAACGACCATAACCGTCAGTACCCAGCGCTACGAATGGACGACCATCTGGAAGATAAGCACGGATCTGTTCGCTATAAGCACGCATATGATCGGTTGCAGACACCACAATACCTTCAGTACCGCGGAGCTGTTTCGATACCCATGCTTCTTTCACGTCTTCAGCCAGCGGATGCAAGCGGTTGTATTCTTCACATGCCATGCCGTCACGTGCCAGTTCATTGAAGCTGGTTACGCTGTAGACATTTGAATGAATTTGATATTCCTCACGAAGAATCTTCGCCGCCTTGATCACTTCACGCAGAATCACACCTGAACCCAGTAACTGAACGGTGGCTTTCTCGTCTTCTTCAAGCAGGTACATACCGCGCTTGATACCTTCTTCAACACCTTTTGGCATTTCCGGATGCTCGTAGTTTTCGTTCATCACAGTCAGGTAATAGAACACACGTTCCTGGTTCACATACATACGCTGTAAACCGTCATGCACGATCACTGCCAATTCATAACCGAAACATGGGTCATAAGAGACACAGTTTGGAATGGTATTGGCCAAGATGTGTGAGTGACCATCCTGATGCTGTAAGCCTTCACCGTTCAGTGTCGTACGACCCGCAGTTGCACCCAGCAAGAAGCCTTGTGCCTGTGCATCGCCGGCTGCCCAGGCAATATCACCAATACGCTGGAAACCAAACATCGAGTAGTACATGTACATCGGAATCATTGGCAGGTTATTGGTTGAATAACTGGTCGCCAACGCTGCCCATGCACTCATCGCACCGGCTTCGTTAATCCCTTCCTGCAACATGTGACCGTCTTTGGCTTCACGGTAATGCATCAGCTGTTCTTGGTCTTCCGGAGTATATTTCTGGCCATGCGCGGCATAAATACCGAGCTGACGGAACATACCTTCCAGACCGAAAGTACGGGCTTCATCTGGAACAATTGGAACAACGCGGTCTTTAATCGCTTTCTCTTTAAGAAGTACAGAGATTAAACGCACCATCACCATTGTGGTGGATTGTTCTTTACCATTTGAACCGGCCAAGACCGAATCAAATACTGAAAGTCCAGGAATCGCCAGCTGTTCGCTTTCCTTACGACGTGCAGGCAGGTAGCCACCTAGCGCCTCACGACGCGCCTTCATATATTTCAATTCAGGGGAATTTTCGCTTGGACGGTAGAACGGTACTTCTTCAAGCTGTTCATCAGTGAAAGGAAGATTGAAACGGTCACGCACGTATTTCAAAGAATTGATTTGCATCTTCTTGATTTGGTGAGTTTTGTTGACTGCTTCGATTTCTTCCGACAAACCATAACCTTTCACGGTTTTTGCCAGAATCACGGTCGGCTGACCTTTGGCCGTACATGCTTCGGCATAAGCAGCAAAGACTTTGTACGGGTCGTGACCACCGCGGTTCAAATTATCAATATCTTCGTCGCTTAAGTCTTTAACCAACTCAGCTGCTTCTGGATATTTGCCGAAGAACTTTTCACGCGCGTAAGCACCACCTTTTACCTGGTAACGCTGGAAATCGCCATCGACTGCTTCTTCCATCACTGCTTTCAGTGCACCGGATTTATCTTTATCCAGTAGTGGATCCCAATGACGGCCCCACACAACTTTAATCACACGCCAGCCTGCGCCGCGGAATAATGACTCAAGTTCCTGAATGATCTTGCCATTACCACGTACCGGACCATCCAGACGTTGCAAGTTACAGTTCACTACCCAAATCAGGTTGTCGAGCTTTTCGCGACCTGCCAGAGAAATTGCACCCAAGCTTTCCGGCTCGTCCATCTCACCATCACCCAGATAAGCCCAAACCTTACGATCTTCTTCTTTAATCAGGCCACGGTTCATCAGGTACTTTTGGATATGTGCCTGATAAATCGACATGATTGGACCCAGACCCATCGATACGGTCGGGAACTGCCAGTAGTCCGGCATCAAATAAGGATGCGGATAAGATGGCAGACCTTTACCGCCTACTTCACGACGGAAATTATTCAGATGCTCTTCAGTCAAACGGCCTTCTAAAAATGAACGCGCGTAAATACCCGGTGCACAGTGACCTTGATAATAGATCATGTCGCCGCCAAAGCTGTCGCTGTTGGCACGGAAGAAGTGGTTAAAGCCCACATCATAAAGGGTTGCGGAAGAAGCAAAACTCGCTAGGTGACCACCGAGATCGTCACCGGTTTTATTCGCGCGTAATACCATTGCCAAGGCATTCCAGCGGATCAGCGCGCGAATACGGCGCTCCATGTCCTGGTCGCCTGGCATTGCAGGCTGTTCTTCAACAGAAATCGTATTTAAGTAGGGAGTATTTAAACGCTGAATAGGAACATGCTTTGCAATTGCGCGTTGATAAAGTTTTTCTAACAAAAATGCTGCACGCTCAGTGCCCATGTGCTGCAAAACAGAGTCAAATGCATCTTGCCATTCTTGGGTTTCTTGCGCGTCTGTATCGCCATAAAACGCCATAATCTACAGTTCCTAAAAGCCTAATCTAATGTCTTATATGTACCATATTTAAGACCTCTGCAGGTATGGCCTTAGCTGAATGCGATTTAGCAGTACTATTTAGGAACTAAATGATGGGTGACGTATAATTACACTACATAACAAAAAATAGTCAATAAAGGCGATTTATTATACAATCATTATAATAGTTGGTGATAATATGAGACTTAAAAGTGATAAAACAAAAAGCCCTTCAAGTTGACTTGAAGAGCCTGCAGTTTAAACGCTTTAAAATGCTTATTGGAGGTTTTTATGTATAGAGATGCTTCTTGTTATTCAGGTCTATACTTAAGGTAACATGGCCAAATAAGTAGATGGGTTTTTACGTTGACCGTCTTTTACTACTTCATAATGTAAGTGTGGACCGGTACAGCGACCAGTACAGCCAACGTTGGCAATATGATCACCTGCTTGCACCTGCTCTCCCACACGTGCAATAAGACGTGAAGCATGGGCATAGCGCGTTAAATAGCCATTGCCATGATTGATTTCAACGTATTGACCATAACCTGTGCCCCAACCTGATTTGGTCACAATTCCTGGACCTGTTGCATAGATTGGTGTACCACTTGGCGCTGCAAGATCAAGGCCTGAATGATTTTCAGCACGGCCACTCATGGTACGGCCACCGTAATTTGAACTTACGCGAGAATTAGGTAAAGGATGAGAAATTAGCCAAGAATAAGCACTGTTTGCTGCCGCTTTATTGGATGAAGTATTGGCATACTTCTGAGCAAGCGTTCGATTGTTCAGTTCAACTGGTTTCTCACGAAGTTGAACATTCAATTTAGTCTGTGCTGGAATATCGATATCATCTGGATGAGTATATGCACCCTGTGCCAGAGTACGCGTCAATTGCTCGATACGATCTGTTGAACCATTTTCTTGATTTAGATTGACTAAATCTGCGAACGCAACCGAAGCCGCTGAAACTGATAAAGAAAATGCCAACAAAATACGTCGCATATGCATAAAAAACCTCTCTAAACTGCTTTAATCGAGTTCCTTGAAGATCTCTATCCTTGATATCCACTAAAAGAAGCGCATAAGATTAAGACATAAATATGTAGGAATCATGTATGTCGGAACCTGTCAACGTTTTTCAACAAACAAGAAAACAGATAAAAACAGGAAACTTTTCGTTTCTCTCATCACAAGTCGCTGCCTGGCAGAAACTTACGAAACTCGTACAACCGCTATTGCCCCAACCGGAACGCTGGCAAGTTGTCTGCTATCAAAATGGTGTGTTAACGATTACCGGTGAAAACCAGGCCATGATCAGTCAATTGGCCTATCTTCAAAAGCAATACATTTCACAACTCTCTCAAATAAATGAATTAACAGATCTCACTAAACTTCAAGTTTGCTTGCGGAATCCTTCGCAAACATCACCTGTTTCAGCAACACCTGAAAGAGCCTTAAATGCAGAAACACAGGAATTACTTCGTAGTGCTGCTGACTTTATAAGCGACCCTAAGCTTAGCCAAGCTTTACTACGTTTGGCAAGCAATAAAAAGTAACATAGCAATCAAATGTAATAAATTAAAAAGCAAACATTATGTGATGTGTATCACAGTATTAAAGCAATAACAAAAACATAAAGACACAAACACAATGACTTATGTCACATTCACATACATGATTGGACAATTGGCTTCGTCATCAAATGTTACAATTTCATAGCAGCTTGGATCACTTTTCACATTGCGTAAAAGTTGATTATTCAAGGCATGTCCAGATTTATAACCATCAAATTTGGCAATAATCTGATGCCCGAGCAGGTATAAATCACCCACGGCATCCAGAATTTTATGACGTACAAATTCGTCCGAGAAACGTAAACCTTCTTCATTAACGACCCCGGTTTCATCTACACCAATGGCATTTTCCAGGCTGGCACCCAGCGCCAGATTATTGGCTTTGAGATAATCCAGATCTTTCATAAACCCAAAGGTACGCGCTTCACTGACTTCATAAACGAAGGTTTCAGTAGAAAAATCGATACTGGCGGACTGATGTTCTTTTTTAAAGGCAGGATGATCAAAATCGATGGTGAAATTCAGCTGAAAGCCCTCATGTGGGCTAAAAATGGCACGTTTGTCATCAATGAGTGCT
The DNA here is from genome assembly GCF_056642055.1 of Acinetobacter sp. 129952. Next base: position 173,493 of record NZ_JBWVSU010000003.1, read on the forward strand.
TCAACCGGTTTAATAATCTTGACGAATTTTTTAGCGGCATCCAGCTCTTGCAAACCGCCCTGCATGAGCAGGTAAATAAACGGACCTGCACTGCCATCCATAATCGGGACTTCAGAGGCCGACACTTCAATAATCAGGTTATCAATGCCTAGACCAGCAATCGCACTCATGACATGTTCAATGGTGCCTACTTTGGCATTTTCCTGAACCAGGTTCGAGCACATGAAGGCTTCTTGAATCAGCATGGCATCGGCAGGAATGTCGACTGGCGGATTCAGGTCAATACGACGAAACACAATTCCCCCATCGGCATGGTGCGGCACAAAGTTAATCATGACTTTTTGCCCACTGTGAAGACCGATTCCGCTCGCTTTCACGACACGTTTCAGGGTACGTTGTTTCAACATGCTTTTATCATCTGTTCATCTATAAAACCGCTATACGTTAGCATATTTGGCTATTGATAAAAAACAAAAAGGTGGCTTAAAAGCCACCTTTCCTGTCTAATCTAGCTAAACACATGATGTTACATGTTATTTACGCTGTTGATTCTTAAGATAATCCTGAATGCTCATTGGCGTTGGGCGCGGGCTAGAAACTGAAGCCGCCGCTGGATTCGCTGCTGCACCTGTTTCATGCTGCTGACGCTGAATTGCCGGTACATCATCATCTTCCACCACAGCCTGTGCAGCTGCTGCTGGACGAGTTGCCTGTACATTAGTACGTTTGGTCGGTTCAACTGAATCCGCTGCATGACGGGTGAGACCTGTTGCAATCACAGTCACGCTGATTTCATCACGCGCATCCGGATCAAAAACGGTACCGTAGAACACTTGACCCTCATCTAAATCGACAATCTGGTTCACGACATCAGTAATTTCTTCAATTTCACCGAAAGTCACGTCATCGCCACCAGTCACGTTGATCAGAATGCCTTTGGCATTCATGATAGTCACGTTGTCGAGTAATGGACTACGGATTGCCTGCTCAGCAGCCTGACGTGCACGGTTCTCACCACGACCCAGACCGACACCCATCATGGCATAACCACGAGTGCTCATGGCTGTTTTTAAGTCAGCAAAGTCAAGGTTGATATGGCCAGGACGGACTACCAAATCAAAAATACTGCGTACTGCATTCAACAATACATCATCCGCTTTTTTATAGGCATCTTTCATTGAAATATCACGGAAGACTTTCAATAGACGCTGGTTTGGAATGATGATTAATGAGTCTACATGCTGCTCTAGCGCTTCAATCCCTTTTTCAGCAGACTGTAGACGGCGTTTGCCTTCAAAGTTAAATGGCGTGGTCACGACACCAACGGTCAGAATACCCATTTCTTTCGCAATTTCAGCAACCACTGGCGCTGCACCGGTACCGGTACCACCGCCCATACCCGCAGTTACAAAGACCATATCGGTCCCTTCAAGCTGTTGGCGAATCAGTTCACGGCTTTCTTCTGCTGCGGTCTGGCCGACTTGCGGATTTGCACCTGCACCCAGACCACGGGTACTTTGCTCGCCCAGCTGAATTTTAAATTCGGCTTCCATACGATCCAATGCCTGTTTGTCCGTATTGGCACAAACAAATTTTACGCCCTGGATATCGGACTGCAACATATGTTGTACCGCATTACCACCCGCACCACCTACACCAAATACAGTGAAACGGGCTTGACCATTGCTATCGCTATGATCGTCTTCGAAAAATTCAAATGAGGCCATGACCTATAAAATTCCTAATTCATAATTGGCAGTCACTAAGCCCGTATACTGCCTTAATCTTAATAAAATTGTTTTTAAGAATGCTGCTCATGCGTTCACTTGTCAAGTACAAGCCCGATTAACTACATCTTCCCAACAATATTCACAATAAAAATCGACTTAAAAGATTGATTTCAGGGTGTCATTAAAGCCAAACAAGGCTCTTTTGACCCGCTTAGCCAATGACAACCGCTCTACATCATCCTGTTCCACAATCGTGTCCTGGGTATCACTCTGACTAAACATCAGCAAGCCAGCCACCGTACTATATTGCGAGCGACGTAAAGCAGCCTGATGTTGTTCGTCTGCATACACCTGAGTCGGCGGATTACCTAAATGCGCCGAGACCCCCATGGTACGGCGAACAAAACTCACCATCCCTTCGATATGACTGGCATCACCGGTCAATACCACACCATGATACAAGCCCTGGATGGCACCATTTTTCACCAGCTCATCACGTACCAGACCCAGAATTTCTTCATAACGAGCCATAATAATTTCAGTCAGTTCAATCCGGCTGATGGTTTGTGGCCCATCAATCCCCTGGAACTGAATCATATGGTCAGGCTTGACCACTTTCAGGTCGACACAGCCATACAATAATTTCAGACGTTCAGCTTCTTCGGTCGTGGTTTGCAATACTGCTGCAATATCACGGGTCACATGTTCACCGCCACGTTGGAAGGTATGGGTTAAGGCCAAACGACCATCCACATACACTGCAACATTGGTCGTGCCGGCACCGATATCTACTAAGCATACGCCATATTCTTTTTCGTCTTTCAGCAGGCTGGCTTCAGCAGTAGCCAAGCTCGACACCACCATTTTTTCTACACCAATATTGGCACCTTTCAGGGCGCGATCAATATTCTGCATGGTACTGATCGGCAGCATCATCAAATGATAGTGTCCGGTCATGCTATGTGCCGACATCCGAATCGGGTTTAACACCCATTCCGGTGAGTCGTCCAGCTCAAAACCCAGAGGCACAGCACTGACCAGATAATGATCTGAAGTCAAATGACTAGCTTTAGCCAATTCCAGTGCACGCACCACTTCACTGGTGGTAATCGCATGCTCGCTATTGTCGATCGAGGTGCGACCTGAAGCATAAAAGCTTTTTAATTCGGCACTTGGAATAGAGACCCAGGCAGAATGTACACGACATTCCGCCATATCTTCTGCTTCTTGAACGGCATTTTTAATTGCAGTAATAACTTTATCGAGACTGACAATTTTCCCTTTACTCATGCCTCGGTTACGAGCGGTGGCCATACCAATCACTTGGATATTGTCTGGCGCGTGTACCTTGCCAATCAAAACTGAAACTTTGTGTGTCCCAATGTCAATCGCCACAACCGAGGGAACAGCTTCACTCATTATTCACTACTACCATTACGTGTTTGTTAGATTTATGGCTTTAAATGCCTCTATTTTTTAAAGCCGGTCATTATGGCTTTACTGTTACCTTATTCTCAACGCCCGTGTCATCAATGGTTACAATAAAATGTCCATTTACAATTTTAGGCGGAATTGAATTTTTCCACTGTATCGACAATCCATTGCGATAACGCAGGTCGATGGCCGAAATTTTAGACCAGACCGGCTTTAAATCGCTCTGAGACAGATGGCTCAGGCGTTGTAATTTGCTCATAGTCTGGTCTTTATCCACAATTATTCTTAAACCCGAATCAAACTGCATAAACCAGGTCATTCGCTCGGTGAGATATAATTCTTTTAGACGAATGCCTTGTGGCAAAAATAACTGATTAATTTCATTATAACGACGCATCATGGTTTCTGCATGGCTCGCTGGCCCATGTAGCAACGGTAATGCCTGATAATTCTTGGGTATGACTTCAGTGAAAATAACACCACTGTCACTCAATAAACGCCCTGTTCCCCAACGTGCAATTGCATGATGCGGCATCACCCGCACCCGAATGCCATTTGGCCAGGCTCGGGACACCACGACCCGATCCACCCAGGATAATTCCAGAGTACGATCGCGGATCGCTTCCAGATCTGAAGTAAAATAGTTTTCGGTCACAATCGGTGACACATATTGCATAACCTGACGCTGTTCAGCAGCCGAGCGCGTACCTATCACGCCCAGCTCTGCCACGTCACTATTGGTCATGACTTTATATAAGCCCAATATTCCAAAGGCCAGCACCAATACCGCAATACACAACAATAACCAGCCACCAAAATTGGTCAGCTTTTCTTTGCGTGTCGGCGGCTTGTCGTGAATTGAAGTAATCGCAGCACGTTTACGGCGCATGGAAACAGGAAGTTGAGCCATATTTAGTGTGCCGAACCAGTCAAGGTCTGTTCCAGAATCGCGACACACAGCTCATCAAAACTGTATCCGACTGCAGCTGCCGCTTTTGGCACCAGTGAGTGACTGGTCATGCCCGGTACGGTATTGACTTCAAGCAACCAGAAGTTGCCCTGTTCATCCTGCATGGCATCAATCCGGCCCCAACCACTGGCACCGACTGCTTGGAATGCGCGCAAACTCAAGGCTTTTAACTGTTGCTCTTCAGCTTCGCTTAAACCACATGGAATGCCATATTGCACATCATTACGCTGATATTTCGCTTCATAGTCATAGAAGGCAACATCTTGAGGCGGTTCAAGACGAATCACCGGCAGCGCCTGACCATTTAAAACCACAATGGTATATTCACGACCGGTAATCCATTTTTCTGCCATCACCACAGCATCATGTTCAGTTGCCTTGGTAATTGCTTCTGCAAAATCTTCAATTTTCTCAACCTTACTCATGCCGATACTGGAACCTTCATGTACCGGCTTGATAATCAAAGGCAAGCCTAAAGCATTAACAATGTCGTTCGCATCAGAGTCTTTGGTGACAATGCGATACGGTGCTGTCGGCAATTCCGAACCCTGCCAGACCTGCTTGGTCTTGACCTTGTCCATGCCGATCGCAGAACCTTGTACACCGGTACCGGTATACGGCACGTTTAACCATTCCAGTGCGCCCTGGATCTGGCCATCTTCCCCGCCACGTCCATGCAATACAATAAAAGCACGATCATAATTTACCAGTTCTGTGACACTACGCTCCTGAGGATCAAACGCTTCCGCATTGACCCCTGAACGCACTAATGCCTCAAGTACCGCCGTACCACTGTCTAGAGAAACCTCACGCTCTGCAGATTTACCACCAAGCAACACGGCAACTTTTCCGAATTTTGAAGCATTTGACACGTTTATATCCTTAAACTTTTTTCAATCTGGTCAATTCAATTCAGTCACACAAGATGACTATTTTATATATAAGTGATTTTGTGCAAGTTCGACTGAGATTGCTCCAACATTACCTGCGCCTTGGGTTAATAACAAGTCATTTGCTTGCAATACTTTTCTCATGATCTGATTCAGGTTGCCGTCCGTCGCATCAACCAGAATCGGCTCGACTTCACCACGTAAGCGAATGCTGCGGGCCAAAGTACGGCTGTCCGCCCCGACAATCGGTTTTTCACCGGCAGGATAAACATCCAGCAACAATAACTGGTCTACAGTAGAAAGCACTTCCACAAAATCATCAAAACAGTCACGGGTACGGCTATAACGGTGTGGCTGGAACATCATTACCAGACGACGGTCCGGATGACTCTGACGCGCAGCTTTAATCGTCGCTTCGACTTCTTTTGGATGATGACCATAGTCATCCACCAGTTTCACGTCACCGCCCTCAATCGCAAACTCACCCTGAACCTCAAAGCGACGACCCACACCACTGAAACCTTCCAGTGCACGGCAGATTGAAGCATCAGACACACCTTCATCGGTTGCTATACCAATCGCGGCCAAGGCATTCAGCACATTATGCAAACCTGGCTGGTTGACCGTTACACGCAATGGCTCACGCTCTTTACGCAATACGGTAAAGTGGGTTTGCATGCCATCCTGATCAACATCTACTGCGCGGATGTCATTGTCCTCATTGAAGCCATAAGTCAGTAACGGACGTGCAATCCGCGGCATGATTTCACGGATATTGGCATCATCACCACAGACTACAGCCAAGCCGTAAAATGGCAGTTTTTGCAGGAACTGGATAAAAGTATCTTTCAGGACATCGAAGCTACCGCCATAGGTATCCATATGATCAGCATCAATATTGGTCACCACGGCAGCCATCGGTTCCAGGTGCAGGAAAGAAGCATCTGACTCATCGGCTTCGGCCACGATATAACGGCTGGCGCCCAAGGCTGCGTTCATACCGGTACGGTTCAGCAAACCACCGATCACATAGGTTGGATCCATGTTTTCTTCAGCCAGCATACAGGTGATCAGGCTAGTGGTGGTGGTCTTGCCATGCGTGCCGGCAACGGCAATACCATGGCGGTAACGCATCAGTTCACCCAGCATTTCCGCACGGCGAACCACAGGAATACGGTTTTCAATCGCGGTTTTAATTTCCGGATTTTCTTTATCAATCGCGGTAGAAACCACGATCACGTTGGCGCCCTTAATATTATTTGCAGTATGTCCGATATAGACTTTAATGCCATTCGCTTCCAGCTGTGCGGTGGTATTGGATGCCTTGATATCTGAACCGGAAACTTTATAGCCCTGGTTTTTCAGCACTTCCGCAATACCACACATGCCTGCGCCACCGATCCCCACAAAATGAATGTGTTTGATACGGCGCATTTCCGGCACTTTGATTAACTTTTTCGCTTGTTCAGCTGGGGTTGTTGGAGACATAGTTTACTCGGATTACAATTCTTGAATTAAACGGACCACATGTTGAGTCGCATCGGGTTGAGCCTGTCGGCGTGCTTTCACGGCCATTTCCATTAACAGCTGGCGATTCAGCATCGGCTCTAATAATGTTGTTAAACTTTCCGGGGTCATCGTGGCCTGCGGGCAAATCTTTGCCGCATTGATATTGGCCAGGAAACCGGCATTGGCCGTCTGGTGATCATCCACTGCGCTTGGAAGCGGCACAAAAATCGCAGCCACCCCGGCAGTGGCAATTTCAGTGACGGTCAAAGCCCCGGCACGGCAAATCACCAGATCGGCATCAGAATAGGCTTTGGCCATATCCTCAATAAAAGGCTGTACTTCAACTTGTAGACTGGCCGGTGCATTTTCATAACGTGCCCGGGTCGCCTCGGCATGGTTTTGCCCACACTGATGATAGACGCTTAATCGCACATTGAGTTGCTTTAAAGCTTCCGGAACCCGTTCATTTAAGGCTTGCGCCCCCAAAGACCCACCAACGATCAGAATACGTAAGGGCAATCCTGCCTTGTCACGCTCCTGATAACGCCAGGATGGATTTAAAATTTCGCTAATTTCCTGTCGTACCGGATTACCCGTAGTCACGACTTTATCTTGGGCCGGAAAGGTATTTGGAAAAGCCTGGCACACCGTCTTTGCCACACGCGACAATTGGGTATTGGTAAAACCGGCAACTGCATTCTGTTCATGGATCAGCACCGGAATACCTAAGATACGCGCAGCCAAACCACCCGGGCCTGCCACATAACCACCAAAGCCTGCCACGGCATCGACCTGAAGCTGTTTCATGAATTTCATGGCACTTAAGGTGGCTTTCATAATTTTAAAAGGCGCCAAGGCTTTACGCACAAAACCATTGCCACGCACACCTTGAATATCGATCTGATAAATGGGAATATTCTGGTTTTTTAACAGGCGGTTTTCCATGCCTACGGGCGTGGCCAACCATGAAACCTGTATACCTTTTTGTTGTAAATCTTTGGCAACAGCTAACGCTGGAAACACATGTCCACCTGTACCTGCGGCCATCATCATGACATGTTTAGGCTGTTTTTGCTGAGCTTCGGTCACGGTTTAATTCTTCAATTCAAAAAATGGAGCAGGAAATCTGATTTAAGTAATCAATTGTAATCACAAACCTCAGGCCATGAAAGTTTATTTACTTTATTTCAACAAGGCTTTAATTGTTTTTTTCACGCAAACTTCAAGTTTAGACTCGTTTTATTTATAAGGTCTGCACTTTTCCTTCGACTTAAGTGACATATCATATCAATTTTAAATAGTTTTCTCATTATATTATCAATAACTTTGCCACGAAGAGCGCTTTATTTACAGCGGTCTTCCGTTTTCTCCCGTTCACCTCCTCTCTTATCATTGGCCGATAATCTTAGGCTTAAATCCTATCAATTTTATAAAAGTTTCATGCTATTCATATCTATATATGAATGATGCTTGATGTACAAGCAGATGCTTTAAATGGACTCAGTTCGGATAGATGTCAAAAATCTCATGTCGTGATGTATGGATTATCTTGGCCGGTTATCTGGCTGCGATCCATGTCGGCAAACTTTCGGCCGTGATTCCTGTGTTGCAGCAGGATTTAAACCTGAGTTTTACTCAGGCTGGTTTTTCATTAGCATTGGTGCAGGCTGCCGGAATGCTGTTTGCGCTATGCATTGGCGCCTTCTCGGAAAAAATGGGATTAAAGCGCTGCCTTATCATGGCCTTAATCATTTTAGGGCTAAGCAGTCTTGCCGGGCTTTGGATTACGCAGCCTGCCACTTTATATGTATTGCGTTTTATGGAAGGAATCGGATTTTTAACCATCTCCTTGTGTGCGCCAGCCATTTTAAAACGTACCAGCCGCGCTGAAACACTGAATTTCAAGATGGGACTCTGGAGTTCCTATATGGGCATCGGTGTCAGTCTGGCCGTATTAACGATTCCTCTCCTGCTTGAATATCTGGACTGGCAAACGATCTGGGCCATTTTGGGCTGCCTGTGCCTGGTTATTGCTGGCATGATCAAACAATATTTAAATATTGAACCTGTCCTGGTAACACAGCTAGATTCTTTCCAGGCAGCTACGGAAAACACCTCATTCTGGCAGATTGTTAAAATTACCCTGACCCACCCACCGATTATCTGTCTGGCGATTATTTTTGCCTGTTATAGCAGTCAATGGATCACTGTCACGGGCTTCCTGCCTACGCTGTATGTCGAACAGGGGCTAGACTTAAAACGCGCAGGGATGCTGGCTTCAATGGTCGTGCTGGCCAACCTAGGCGGTACTTTTGGCGCAGGCATGTTGCTGCAACAGGGTTATAGACCGCACACCTTATTGAGTACCGGATTTGTGGCAATGCTCTGCAGCAGTTGCTTGGTATTTGCTGCAAATTCCTGGCTCTCATTTGAATTGCAGGTTGTCAGTGCCGTGCTGTTTTCACTGATTGGCGGGATGATCCCAACCACTGTTTTTGCGATTACCCTGCACTATGCACCACGTGCCTATGCAGCAGCGGCCAGTGTGGGTCTGGTTTTACAAATTTCAGCCTGCGCACAGTTTTTTATACCGACCCTGAGCGCTGCGCTGATATCTGCCACCCAATACTGGGCCAATCTTGCCATTATCACTGTCTGCCTTTCGATGCTGGGTATGGTAATGACGGCATTTTTATTTAAGCGCTATCCCCAATGAAAAAATAAAAAAGAGCCTGCAAGCAGACTCTTTTTTCACCTGATTTTGCTTTTAAACCTGATTGGCCTGCCCCGCTTCCAGCACGGCAAACAGATCATCTGCAATCGAGGTGCCAAACTGGGTGTCAATTTCACGGATACAGGTTGGACTGGTTACATTAATTTCAGTAACATAATTTCCGATCACATCCAGCCCTACAAAGACCAGACCTTTTTCTCTGAGATACGGCCCTACTTTTGCTGCAATGGCTTTGTCATTTTCAGTCAGGGGGCGTGCCTCACCTAGGCCACCCGCGGCCAGATTACCACGCACTTCACCATTTTGTGGAATACGGGCCAGACAATACGACACTGGCTCACCATTAATCATCAGGATGCGTTTATCGCCTTCGACAATTTCCGGAATATAACGCTGCGCCATAATCGGCTGGGTACCATTATTGGTCAGCATTTCAATGGTTGAACCGATGTTGATGCCATCCTGATACAGGCGGAAAATCCCGGTGCCGCCCATACCATCTAGAGGTTTTACAATGACATCGACCTGTTCTTTGAGAAATTCACGGATCAGGCTTTGCTGCGAAGTCACCAAGGTCGGAACTTGCAGATGCGGGAACTGGGTCGCGAACAGTTTTTCATTACAGTCACGCAGGCTTTGCGGTTTGTTGATGATCCATGCCCCTTCGCGCTCTGCCTGCTCCAGAATATAAGTGGTATAGACGAAGTTCATATCAAAAGGCGGATCTTTACGCATCAAGACAACGTCATAAGCAGCGATCGACTCTTTTTGTTTTTCGCCAAGTTCATAATAATGGTCGTAGTCTTCAAATACCTGTAACGGCGCGATCAGACCAAAGGCCTTGCCCTGATCGATATATAAATCTTGCTGCAATGCATAACCGAGTTCATGCCCACGACGTGCGGCTGCCCATAGCATGGCCATGGTTGAGTCTTTCTTCAGGTTTACATTTTCAATGGGATCCATCACAACAAGTACGCGCATGTGTCTCTGCTCTTTTTCAAAAAATGACTTGGCAAGGAGTATAGCTTGTGTCGATTCTTTTGTTTATGGTGATTTTGCATGACTTATTTTATATAGGTACTGAGACAGATTGAGCCCACAGGAGGTTTGCCATGCAACAGGCCATTATCGGTTTTCACCTGGATGAGGAACAGCATTGGGTTGCAGAGCTGGCCTGCGGACATGGCCAGCATGTGCGGCATACCCCGCCCTGGCAAAATTGCCCATGGGTGATGACCGAGCAAGGACGTAAAGAAAAACTCGGGATGCTGCTAGACTGTAAAAAATGCGAAAAGTGCGAAACTGAAACCTGAACCTATGAAAAAAGTAGTATGTAGGTGACCTAAAAAATAATCTTGTCCAGAATTTGCTAATTTGAGTTACTGCGTTTATGCTTTTATTGCTCAAACATGCAGCGCATTTTTTCAGGGTGTACTTTTGCTCATACGGCTCGTCAAACAGATCTGGTTGGTGATGCTTGTGGTTTTTGCCATAGGCTGGAGCAGTGTGTCTGTCGCATCTGCAAACACCATGCATCTGGTTATGCCGTCTGAAAAAACGAATCCTCATTGTCTGGAAATGACAAAACCCTCTGCTTCTCACTCGCTGCATAAGACTGATCATCATCAAGATCAGGAACTGATTCAGCCGGACTGTGTCAGTGACAGCACCCAGCAGTCATCAGATTGTCTGGATTGTGGCACTATGGCCTGCCAGAACTTGGTCACCAGCCTGCCCATTACAACGCCCGAGTTAAGCGTGCCTGATCACGGTTATCCGGAAAAAACCCTCCTCCCTGCTTACCATGCCCAGCACCTTGTCGGTTACTGGCAAGAAATCCTGCGCCCACCCAAAGCTTGATCCTGAATTTTTAAATTTTTTTATTCATTAAGGATTAAGTTATGTTGCTTAAAATCAGTCAAAGCCTGTGTCTGGGCTTCGGTCTCATCTCGTCGTCTGCCCTGTTTGCAGCCGTAAAAGAATATCATCTGGTCATTGATGAAAGCCCGATCAATCTCACCGGAAAGACGGTCAAGCGTATCACTGTAAACGGAAAATTCCCTGCACCCTTGCTGGAATTTGAAGAAGGTGATGATGCAGTCATTCATGTACAAAACAACCTGAACAATCAGGATACCTCGCTGCACTGGCATGGCCTGCTCCTGCCCGGGCTGATGGATGGTGTCCCCGGATTTAACGGTTTTCAGGGGATCAAACCGAAACAGTCTTTTACTTATCGCTTCAAGGTTCGTCAAAACGGCACCTACTGGTATCACGCACATTCCAAAGGTCAGGAACAGGACGGCCTCTACGGCGCCTTGGTGATTCGCCCCAAAGCCCAGACATTGCTACCTGCACATGAACAAACCGAGCGGGATTATGTGGTGATGCTGTCGGATTTTCACGAACAGGGCAGCCAGCAGATTCAGAACAATTTAAAAAAATCGGCCGAATATTATCAGAACCAGCGTGAAACCGTGGGCGATGTATTTAAGCAGGTGAAACGTGACGGCCTCAAGGCCACCTGGACAGACCGCAAGATGTGGAACCAGATGCGTATGCTGAAAACCGACCTATCTGATGTTACCGGTTATACCTTTCTGGTCAATGGAAAAACGCCGCAACAAAACTGGAGTGGCCAGTTCCAGCCCAATGAAAAAGTCCGCCTGCGTTTCATCAATGCTTCTGCCATGTCGTTTTTCGATGTGCGTATTCCCCAGCTGAAAATGACCGTGGTCAGTGCCGATGGACAACCGGTGCAGCCGGTCAATGTAGATGAATTCCGTATCGGAACCGCTGAAACCTATGATGTGATTGTGGAACCCACTGCAGCGCATTACCAGATTGAAGCGGAATCGATCGACCGCTCAGGCTTTGCCATTGGCAGTCTGCATCAGGCAACTGATTCAAGTAAAGCCCCGGCTCCGGTTCAATTACCAACACCGCGCCCTCGTGCCTTATTGACCATGGAAGATATGGGACATGGCGAACAACATGACATGTCACATGACACACACAGCAGTCAGACCATGCAGACTGCCACAAGTGAACATGATCAACATGCCCAGCACGACATGCATGCAAGTCATAATGCCATGTCCGGAACCAATCAGCCTCATCAGCCGGTTGAGGGCTGGGCCAATATGTCTACGCCTGCAGGGCACAAAGCCTTGCAATATCAAGACCTCAAAGCTCTGACACCACAACCTGATACCCGCGCAGCAGAACGTGAACTGGTGATTCGTCTGGGTGGAACTATGGAGCGCTATATCTGGACCATGAATGGTAAAAAATTCAGTGATGCCGAGCCACTTCAGGTGAAATATGGCGAGCGGATCCGGCTGAAATTTATCAATGACAGCATGATGGCCCATCCGATGCATTTGCATGGCATGTTTATGCAGCTGGAAAATGGTCAGTCTGCTGCAAATATGCCAAATAAACACACCGTGATTGTGCCGCCCGGGAAAACGGTCACGACCTTGCTCACAGCAGACGAACTGGGAGAATGGGCGATTCACTGCCATCTGCTCTATCACATGAGTGCCGGCATGATGAACAAGCTGATTGTGGCACATGTAGATGAAGATCAAACATCTCACCCTTCTTCACAAAAAATGCCTTCAAAACCAGCAGCTGCTCAAGGAGAAAGCCATGCACATCACTAATCTTTTTGTAAAGTCAGTGCTCAGCAGTGCGCTTACCCTAAGCAGTCTGAGTATTTTTGCGGCAGCTTCTAGCGATCATACAAGCCATGCTGAACATCAGCATCATAGCGGACATCATGCCATGCAAGACATGACTGATGACCACGCACAGCATACTGAAACAGTAGATGCTGCATCTTATCAACCACCACCAAAGTTATCACATCAACCGCATGCGCCGAGCACACCACAAAATTCAGTCAGTTCTGCCAGCGAACATGATCATCGTAAAGAACATGGTGCACAGATTTATAGCCAGATTATTCTGGACCAGAAATGGCAGCATAGTTCAAAGGGAAATGGGGCATTCAAGTCCAAGAACCAAGCCAGAATTGGCACGGATGAAAATAAAATCTTCCTCAAGTTAGAAGCCGACAAACAGGAATCCCATCCGGCCGAATATGATGCCAAAGTGCTGTATAGCCGAAATATTTCTGATTTCTGGGATGTGCAGACCGGGGTGCGCTATCGGCAGGAAAATTTAGCCGAGCCTTCTACAAACCAGCAGAACGAGCGCTTCGATGCAGTATTTGGCCTGCATGGCCTGGCCCCCTACTTTTTCGAAACGGATGCTCATGTCTATGTCGGTGAAGATGACTTTGTCGGATTAAAACTGGAAACAGAGCGTGACCTGTTACTGACTCAGAAACTGATTATGCAACCCTTTGTCGAACTGGATGTCATCCTGAATGATCAGGCAGCGAATGCGAAAAAAACCGGCCTTAGTCATGCCACCTTGGGCCTGGAAACACGCTATGAACTGAGCAAAAAGCTCATGCCTTATCTGGAAGTGGGTTATGAATATAGTAAAGGCAACAAACAGACAGCCTGGCAGCAAAGCTCTGATTCTGAAAAAGGCTGGATCTATGGTGCAGGTCTAAGAATGATGTTCTAAATTTTTGATACAGAAAATTATGCAGCTACGGGATATGAAGCTCCATTTATGCCCCGTAGCGCTATGGCACTATACATTTGGCTGAGAAAGATTTTTTAAGCCTATGAACTGTACATGCGATGTTTTTCTGCACTTTCCCGCTCATTAAGAGACTTGTTATTTTGCGAAAAACTAGTCTTCATCGCCTTGATTTCCACTGTTACTTTTAGCAACCAAAGTGCCTAACATAATGATAAAGGTACTCACGCCGCCAATTAACAGGCTCATCAGCCCCATTTCCAGCATAAAATTGCTATCGCCAGTCTCAGGGGCACCCCATAGAAATTGAAGACGATCGCCAAAAACAAAATTGATTGCACATACAATCAGAAAACCAATCAAGGTGGCAATCAGTAAAGTGACCACCAAGTTCTTCCACATTTTACATCCGACGAACAGGATGATCATGGCCAGTCCAACCATGGTGATGATGGATATAAGTAACACACTGTTCCAGTAATCCATGAGACTCACTCTTATTTGGTTTTAAATTAAAATCAAGAAATTCTTATAGTTAATTTTTCCAATTGAATTTTAATATAGGTGGATTTTTATACACAAACAATGACGATAACTATCTTAAAACTACAAATACTAATTTACCCAAAGTTATAAAATACACTGACTTAGTAAAATCTTGCTGGGTACTGAACGATTTTGATTAACATAAAGTAACACAAACACAACGTGTATTTATTGTTTAGCTTGGTTAAAGCTTAAATACAACCGATAAAGCTCAAGCAAACAGCTTGAAATTCTTTAAAAAACAAGAATGGAGCCACTTTTATAAGAAAAATAAATAATAAATATAAAAAACTTGAATATTTTCTGATTTAGGCTATGCTGTCTTTAACTAGAAAAAAGCGTTGTTTAGTTAAGCTTCTTTAAGTGCCGCAGTATTATTTATAATCCTCAGTTTTTTCAGATCTTTATTTCAATTCTTGTTGTTTTTCCAAGTTATCCATAGTCATTTTCATGACTAAAATTATTAAAATTTAACAGGTTATATTATGTCTACTACAGTTACCGGTACAGTAAAATGGTTTAACGAAACTAAAGGTTTTGGTTTTATTCAACAAGAATCAGGTCCTGACGTTTTTGCACACTTTAAAGAAATTAGCAGTTCTGGTTTCAAAACTTTGTTTGAAGGTCAACGCGTTTCTTTTAGCGTGGTTGATGGTCAAAAAGGTCCAAATGCGATCAATATCGTTGCGCTATAATTTAGCCCAGCAATAAGAAAAAGCACCTTCAGGTGCTTTTTTTAGCATTGAAGATTCATAATTTTAGTGAAAGGTTTTCTGCTTGTCTGGTTAGCTCATCAAAAGTGAATTTTTAAGAATCATGTTTCTGAATCACTGCTGCTCAGTGGGACGTTATAAAAAGATAAAAATGAAAACCCCTGGCATCCTGCCAGGGGTTTTCCGTATGCGTTCGCTTGGTATAACTCCTGTCGTACCTTACTTTCCTTGTATTTATGTATTGTTATTCTTGTGTGGAACGTCCTGTTCCTGTTAAAGCCATCATAGGAAATTTCCACTATTCAAAATAGCCGCAAAGTGCTGGAATTCATGTAAGCCAATGCTTACAAGAATAGACAGAGATAATAAATTTCAAATGCTTAGAAAATCGAGTATCTATAAAAAAAGGAAGCTCAAGCTTCCTTTTCTATGCCAATCCAGGCTTAGATCCCGTATTTAACACGGTAATCTTCCATTTTTGCCAAAGCTTCTAGGTCGCCTTTCGCTTCCAGATAATCCATTAAATCTTTCATGGTAATTAAGGCATGTACAGGAATCTCAAGCTCTTGCTGTACTTCCTGAATCGCAGATAAATCACCCTGACCTTTTTCCTGACGATCAAGCGCCACGAGTACACCGGCAATTTGGGCACCGGCATTTTTCAGGATGGTGACGACTTCACGAATCGCTGTGCCTGCGGTAATTACGTCATCAATGATCCAGACTTTTTTACCTGCTACAGAAGCACCGACCAATACGCCACCCTCGCCATGGTCTTTGGCTTCCTTGCGGTTAAAACCCCATGGCACACTTACCCCATGATTTTGCGACAGAGCCACAGCAGTTGCTGCCACAAAAGGAATGCCTTTATATGCAGGGCCAAAAATCACTTCAACATGGTCACATTCAGTCAGTTTTGCAGCATAGCCAGAAGCCAGCAGTGTCAAGGCTTCACCATCATTCAACAGACCCGCATTAAAAAAATAGGGACTCACACGTCCCGATTTTAAAGTAAACTCACCAAATTTAAGCACACCGCGTGATAATGCGAGTTCGATAAAAGCTTGCGGGTTAAACTGAGCTGGCGTTGACATGAGGTGCTCCTAAATCCATTAATTAAGGTAAGACTTGCGCATGATACCAAAGAGTAGCTATCCAGGTGATCAAAAAATTCTTCGCGTCGTTTCAATTAATGTCAACGGCTTACGCTCATCTGTCACCAAAGGTCTATTGGAATGGATGGAACAGTCGGATGCCGACGTGATTTGTATGCAGGAAAGCCGGATCACGCATGCGCAGTGGACCGATAAATTCAAGCCTGAAGGCTGGTACACACACCTGTTTCCTGCCGAGCGTCCGGGTTATGCTGGTACGGCCATTTATAGCCGTCTGCCTTTTGTGTCTTTGACCGATGGCCTGGGTTTTGAACTAGCCGACTCACAAGGCCGTTTTATTGCCGCTGAATTTAACTTGGGTCTAGAACAAACTGTACAGATCTGTTCCCTGTATCTGCCTTCGGGTTCATCAGGCGATGAAGCACAAGCGCGTAAAGATCACTTTCTGGAAGAATACGCAAAAATCCTGAAACAGTGGCGCGATGAAAATAAATCGGTGATTGTCTGCGGTGACTACAATATCGTGCATAAACGTATCGATATTAAAAACTGGTCGGGTAACCAGAAAGCCTCGGGCTGTTTACCGCACGAACGTGCCTGGCTAGATCATATCTACGATGAGCTTGGTTATGTCGATACTTTCCGTGAAGTCCGCAAAGAAGCCGAATTATACTCCTGGTGGTCAAACCGTGGACAGGCGCGTGCCAAGAATGTTGGTTGGCGGATTGATTATCATGCCTGCTCTCCGGACTGGAAAGAGCGTACCGTTAATGCCTGGGTCTATAAAGAACAATGGTTTAGCGACCATGCCCCCGTGATCATCGACTACAAACTATAATCTTCATTATTTAATTGAGTGAACATACGTTCACTCAATTAAGGCTTATCTCTTACATGACATGACGTATTTTTTGGGTTTATCTTAATGTAATAACATAGCATTATAGCGCTACGGCACAAGGACATGTCAGGACGACAACATAAGGACAGGACGCCGTAGGACGAAAATAAAACAGACTATAGATTTAGCTTGTTTTGCATGGATGTGACATTGGACGTTGGATTGAGACCCGCATGATCAGGATGATTAAATGCGGGTTTTCTATTTCTATTATTCCCAAATTTTTATTTTTCTTATTATTTAGATTGTTCTTTTTCTTGCTGCTCATGTTAAAGCTGCTTGATGTCATTTTGATGACATGACTTTTCTGGTATTTAAAATTTTTTCTTTTTTTTCATTTGCTTTTGCATGGTTTGCTGCTGCCAATTTGGTTAAGCTAGTTCATGATTTAAATTTTTTAGATGGCAGCTATGTTAAAAATTTACGGAATTAAAAATTGTAGTTCGATGAAAAAAGCCTTTGATCTGCTGACGGAGCAAGGTCTGAGTTATGAATTTCATGATTATAAAAAACAGGGCATCGATGCTGAAACCGTCAAAACCTGGCTGGATGCCTTGGGTCAGGACGTGGTTCTGAACAAGAAAGGCACTACCTGGCGTAAACTCAGTGAAGAAGAGCAACAGGCCACCCTGTCAAGTGAAAATGCCTTAATTAATGCATTAACCACCCATACCAGTTTAATCAAACGTCCAATCTTGGCAACCTCTACAGGATTTATTGCCGGTTTTGATGAAACAGCTTATCGTAGCTTAGCCCACTAATATCTTGTATTGAATAACACTCATAAAAAAGCCTGACATCGATCAGGCTTTTGTATATCTGCTTAAAATAAATTAGTTGGCACGAATCCAAGTCTGGTTACGACCCAATGCCGCTACACCGATGAAACCACGTAGCTCAAGTTTCTTGCCACCGTCTGCCAGCTGGCCTTTCAACTTATAGGTTTTACCGGATTGCGGATCCAGGATCGAACCGCTGTCATAGCTAGTCCCGCCAGCATTTTTTAGACCTTTAACAATGGTCAGGCCTTTCAGAGATTTGTTGTGATATGGACCTTCACATTTCTTGCAGGCATTTTCTTCACCTGGAGTTAACACAGACTGAATACTGGCTGACAAAGTGCCGTTCTTTTGTTCAGTGAATTTAACCATGGCCTTAGGCTGCTTGGTTTTATCATCAATGGTTTTCCATACCGTGCCATTTAAAGGATCCGCGGCACTCGCCAATGCAGATAAGCCTAGTAGTCCTAACGTAAGCGCTATTTTTTTCATTTTTCTTCATTTCCTTAGTCTGAAAATAGACCCATGTAGTATTAAAAAGTCACAACAATTTTTCAATTTTTAGGTGTGACTATTTAGTGTAACCTTGTAAATATGGTTGGTAAATAATCTACACGATCAATAAAAGCACAAAAAGATGGAAGGAAGATGAAGATAAGCCCGCTAACGAAACAATTAATTACAGAAAGCTTTTTAAAAACGGCCATTCGTGCCCCGAGCAGATTCAGTCTTCCACCGAGTTCAATGCGCATTGCTCTGGAACAGATGTGCAAACTTTTCCCTCAGGATAAAACGGTACAGATTCGCTCGCTTCGATTGGCCGGACTGCGCGCGGAAGAAATTAAGCCGCAGCAGGAATCGACCCAGCTGATTTTTCATATTCATGGCGGCGCATTTTACTTAGGTTCTTTAAATACCCATCGTGCCTTTATGACTCAAATTGCAGCTCGAACCCAGATGCAGGTGCTGCATGTAGATTATCCATTATCACCCGAATCTGCCTATCCAGAAGCATTAGAAGCCTTGTTTGATGTCTATAATCTGCTGCTGGATCAAGGTGTTCAGGCCAAAGATATCATTCTGTCCGGTGATTCTTGCGGGGCCAATCTGGCCTTGGCGCTGGCACTCAAAATACAGCAGGAAAGTCTGCCACAGGTCAGCGGTCTGATTCTGCTGTCTCCACTGCTGGATTTAACGTTGACCAGTGAATCTTTACGTTATAACCAGAAGCATGATGCCCTGCTGTCTCTGGAAACAGTTCAAACCGGGATTGAATATTATGTGCCGCGTTCGATTGATCGTGGTGATCCGGAAGTTTCCCCTTTTTTCGCCGATTTAACTGGCTTGCCACCGACTCATATTCAGGTAGGTTCCAAGGAAATTCTGCTGGATGATGCTAGTCGTTTTAAAGAAAAAGCGGAACAGGCAGGTGTCGAGGTCGAATTTAAATTGTATACCGGCATGTGGCACAACTTCCAGATGTTCAGTGCCTGGTTCGATGAAGCCAAACAGGCGCTGACCGATCTTGCAGAATTTGCCCATCGTCTGGACCGAGATTAAGCATGATTTAGCATATAAAAAAGGTCAGCCGTAGCTGACCCTTTGAAAAGAGGTTTTAGGTTTTAAATGGCCTGAACTTGCTGCAATGCAGTTTGCAATGCTTGGGCTTTAACCGCTTCGCCCATGTTCACTCCTTCAGCACGAATCACTTCGATATCATTCACACCGGTAAAGTTAAACACGGTTTTCAGGAAAGCCTCCTGAAAATCAGCCGGGCTTTGCTCGCCATAGACACCACCACGGCTGCTGGCAATATACACTTTCTTATTGCCCGCCAAACCCACAGGACCTTGTTCGGTATATTTAAAAGTACGTCCCGCGACACAGATCCGGTCAATCCAGGCTTTTAGGGTTGATGGCAAACCGAAGTTATACATCGCTGCACCAATCACCACGACATCAGCCTGTAAATATTGATCTAAAATTTCCTCGCCCAATGCCGTCTGTTCTGCATTCTGGCCCATTAAAATTTCGGCAGTAAGATGGGGAATAGGCTGTGCTGCCAGATCCAGGTACTCAACTTCAATGGCCTCAGCATATTTTTGCTGCAATTGTTCCACCACGGCCTGAGTCAACTGACGCGAAATAGAAGCATCTCCTAAAATACTGGAATCAATCTGTAAAACTTTCATGGCTTCGCTCTTTATCTTTGGTTGTTTCTAACAATGCAGCCATTTTAACGATTGACCATATTGAAATAATTAGCACAAATAAAACACATCATCCTGAATTTAGAACAAAACTGTATGCCTCTTAACCTCTTTAATTTTGATTAGAACCCTTTGGTATAGCCTAGATCACTTATGCTATAGGCAAAGAATGAGCAGATCAGATATCAACTAAATCACAAAAATGTTTTAAATATTGTTGTTTATCAAGCATTCAAACTTATGTTATCTTGTGTAAATAAAGCTATAAATATCCAATAGGTCTTAAAAAATCTGCCATAACAATTAAAGTCAGACCGGGACCATGAAGCGAATATCGCCTGTATTAGAAAAAGTGCTAAGACACAGAATCAAGAAATATCTGGTCGAAGATGAAGTCGTGATGAACTGGCGTATCCTGAAGAAATGCATCCTGATGCTGACTTTGGGATGCGGTGTACATCTGACCTGGCTCGGCTGGGATCTCTTTGTTTTATTCAATCCTGAGTATTGGCAATATGTACAGATTGAACGGGTTCATTCACAAGTCGTGCTGAACGGCAGTTTTTTATTGATTTTAGCCTTACTGATTTATCCTTGTTATAAATTTCAGGGCAACCGTCTGGTGGAACGTTATCTACCCTATCTGGCAGTCGGCACCTTTGTGGTTTCGCTATGCCGGGATGCCTATATTGTCGGCGTGATCAGTCCGGTCGCTACCACCGCTTACGTCTGCTTAATTATGGTCGGTCTGGTGCTGTTTCATCGCACGCTGGTGTATAGCATGCTGATTCCTGCCTCCATTTTTCTGGGCGGATGTGCCTATTTAAGTTTCAGTCATCAATTACCTTATTCACCGCTCTTTAATATCGATGACAAGCTTTTTTATAATGGTTTCTGGCTGTTATCGATGCTGTATTTCATTTTGCCAATTCTGGCCGTCTGCATGGTGTTATTCGAGATTCTGCTCAGTCAATGGCGTCATCGCGAGCAGCTGATCAAACAGCTGAGCCAGATTGATCCGCTCACCAATCTGTTTAACCGCCGTAGTATCAACCAATGTCTGGATAAACTGAATGCCGCAGCCACTCCCAATTATGCTTTAGTGCTATTAGATCTGGATCATTTCAAGAAAATTAATGATCACTATGGCCATCATAAGGGTGATGAAACCTTAGTCGAAGTGAGTGCCGTGCTGAATCAGCAATTGCGCGAAAGTGATGTAGTCGGCCGTTTTGGCGGGGAAGAATTTATTTTGGTGCTTAAAAATACCAGTCTGGAAAAAGCCGAACAAGTGGCTGAACGCTGCCGCATCGCCATTCAGCAATTGCAGATTTTCAGTGATGAGGATGAGCTGATTCCGGTGACCGCCAGTTTCGGGATTGCCATTTCTAGCGCGGAATTACGCCCGCAGCAGTTATTGAGTCAGGCTGATCAGGCGCTTTATCAGGCCAAAGCCGGTGGGCGTAATCTGGTCAAAGCTTATGCTGAACCGGTGCCAGTACAGATGCAGGTTTCTTAAACGGGTTCAGCTTTTTTTAAGAACTAAATTATGGATTTTCACTTTGAGCCAGTGCTTGCAGCTGTGCCAGCAATTCTGCCTCGCTAAAAGCACCGGTTAAACGTAAACCCCTAATTTCCTGCTGCTGCGCATTCAAGAATAAATACGTCGGCGGCCCGAGAATTTCCCATTGGTTTAACAGCGCTTGATGAGAGACATTATATTGGCTTAAATCCAGCTTGATCAGGAAATATGGCGCAAGCGCCTGCTGTACCGCTGCAGATTTTAAAATACGATGTTCGATCGGCTGACAGGCAACACACCAGTCGGCGTAGACATCAATAATAATCTTTTGCCCTTGTGGTGCCCTGTCCAAAATCTGCTGAAATTCTGCTGCACTACGTGCCACATGCCACTTGGCTTCTGTGCTCGCCTGCTCCACAAAAAAACGCTGACTGTGCTGATATTGGCTATAAGCGATATAGGGCACGGCCAGTACCAGACACAGGATATATAGCCATCTCAAACCGGTACGATGCCAGAAAATCCGGAACAGCACATAAGCCACGAAGGTCATACCCAAAGCTAGGGATAACCATTGTAAAGCGGCTTCTGAAATCAGTGGGCGAATAAAATACAGCGCCAGCGCCAGCATGATAAAGGCAAAGAGCACTTTGATCTGATTCATCCAATGCCCGGCTTTAGGCAGAATCCGTGCACCCAGAATACTGGCCAGCAATAAAGGCGTGCCCATCCCAAAACCTAAAGTAAACAGCAGTAAAGCTCCCTGCCACTGACTTTGCGTCTGGGAAATAAACAATAATGCGCCTGCCAGCGGTGCGGTCATGCATGGCCCCACCAGAAGCGCCGAAATCATGCCCATGACACCGGCACTGACCAGACCGCCTCCCTGTTGCATGGCCTGTGCCCGATCCAGACGATGAACCAGACGTTGCGGCAGTTTGATTTCAAACAGGCCAAACAGATTCAGGGCAAATAGGACAAACAGGATGCTAAATGCGATCAGGGTTCCCGGTTGCTGCAACCAGCGCTGAAAATTCAGGCCGGCCGAAGATGCAATTAGGCCAAGTACTGCATAGACAGCGGCCATACTGCTGACAAAAGTCAGTGCAATCATCCAGGCTTTCAGGCCTTTACTATCTCGTACAATCAGCGAGGTCAGAATCGGCAACATCGGCAAGGAACACGGTGTAAAAGCCAGTAAAATGCCTAAGCCAAAGAACAGCAAAAGCCCATAGCCCAAAGAGCGTTCAAGCAGTTGGGCTGACCATTTCTGGTCTTGTGCTGCATAGGGTTCAGTTTGTGTGTTGGCTGATGCAGAGATTTCATTTGCTGTAGATTCTGAGGAGTCCGCTGCATTAAATAGGGTATTGTGTTGCAGTGATGAAGTATTCAGATCGAGTAAACGCTTTGTTCCTGATCCGGTAGCTTCAAATTGCACCAGACCAGACAAATCGGTCTTGAACTGAATGGTTTGTGGCGGATAACAGATCCGGTCTTTGGCACAGCCCTGCCAGCTGACCTGATAGGATTGCCCCGCCTGAGTCGGAATTTGAAACTTTAACTGCTGATAATAAACCTGGGTATGTCCATAGTTATCATCATATAAATCTTCAGCGGGTGGCAACTCAAACGACACCGGTTGGTTGCCCTGCCGGACTTCAATTTTATGCTGATACAGATAATAGTTGTCTGGAATCTGCCAACTCAGTTCAGCCTGCTGCTGACTGGTGGAGATCACGCTCACAGGAAAAGCCTGCTCGGCAGACAACAATGCAGTTTCCGCCTGAGCAGGACTGCTGAACAAGGTGCTTCCCAAAATAACCAGGGCAAGCATTTTCCCCCAGGTCGGGAACTGCGAGTATTTCATCATCTGTGAGTTGAATAACTTAGAACAGCACAGAGAAACCTAGGCCTGAGAAGTAACTTCGATCTGCACCATCCAGATCTACACCGACATTCGCATCCAATTGGACACGGTCGTTTAAGGCATACATAACCCCGGTACCGAGCGCGTATTGATTATTGACACTTTCAGCTTTACGGTAAATCAGTTCAGAATAACCTGACCAGCGATCAGTAATGCGGTAGCCTAGAGAAGGAATCGCAGACACTGCCCAGTTGCTGTCCTGCCATTCATAACGCATGGTCAATGCGGTACTGACCAAGTCATTATATTGATACGACACGACAGAACCCAAGCTGTAAATATCTTCTTCATTAGTGAAACCGGCATTGCCTGTTGCAATGATGGCTTCGGCCAGCAAAGCCATACTGAGTTTGTCATCATCCAAATCAATGGCCTTTTTCAGACCAATACTAACATCGCCCAGACCATCATCTTCTTCGGTCTGGCCATTGGATTTCACTTGGGTCCAAGTCGGGCCAGCCCAACCTAAACGCAATTCCAGATCATCACTGAGTCCGGTACGTAACAACATATCTGCACTGAGTGTGGTCGCGGTCTGATCGCCCGACTTGCTATAACGCGCTGTAGGCAAGCCTTGCTCCCAAGCGACATTTCCGACTGGAGTAATTCCAGTACTCAGACCTTCACCTGGTCGATCAAATTCAAAATCTGCTGCGAAAAGCTGTGCACTACAACCGGCCAGTGCAATCAAACCCAAGGTTTTTAATGTTGTCATGTTGGAGCTCTTTATTAAAATTTAACTGAGTTCTTTGGTCATTTTTGCGCCATGCTTGCGAAGCAGCTCTAGCGTCTGTTTTTCTTCGTCTAAAGCTTCTGACCAGTTGATTTCATCAAAATCACAATCAAAGAATAGATCACTAATTGAAGATAAAATAGTCATGCCATCTTCATCTTTGCTATTTGGATCGACTTTTTCATCCAGTAAACGCTGTACGGCAGGCGCGCATGCAGCACTTGCGGCATCCCAGAGCGGGCCATAAATTTCTTCTGCATCCCACAGATGCAGATTTACCTTGGCCTGAATCAGTTCTTCCAAAATCTGCAAATGTACCGCCAAACGGGCCTGTTTCTCATCTTCTGAAAGTGGTGTACCGGTTTCATACAGCTCACACACCTCTTCCCACCATTTAAACAGGCCATCTGACCAGACCGAAATCACCGGGCCTTTGTCATGATCAATAAAATTCGGGTTGAGTCCATCTGCCAGCAGCCGTTTGACCTGATCCAGATTTAATTCTTCGAGTGCTTGCACAAAAAGCTGTTGTTGCGCAGTTAACATGATGGAGCTCACTTTGATTCGTTTTCGACTATTATGCCGAATAAAGCAGGATTTGTTGTGCTTCTCATAACTATATTTTTGTTTAATACGAAAAAAGCCCCGCAGGGCTTTTTCAAATCGGTTCGGCTTACTCTTCGATATCCGCAGTATCTGTGTCTGCTAGTTCGAGAGCACCAGGACGAACATTGTCTTTTTTCTCGATCACATGTTCCAGACTACGTTTTAGTCGGTCAATTGCACCATGGATCGCAGTATCGACATTATGGCCACGATGATTGACTACGACAGGTTTCAAGCCTGCAGGACGCGCTTCAATCATACAGCGAATATCGTCATCGCCGCCTTTGGCGCCATTTTCATCACTGAGATGGACTGAAAAATGGGTAATACGCTCGCTGTGGCGCTGGAATTCTTGATTTAATTCTTCCCGTACATAAGTAATTAAACGATCACTATTCTGAATGTGGTTATCGGTACGAAGTTCAATATTCATATATTACCATCCTCAATCTTTGTAACTTTTGAGTGCAAAATTTTTTATCTTGGCACGTTTGTAGCTTGCTGTTTCGCATCGCATTTCACTTCTTCAAATGATTGGAATAACACCCTCCATTTTGAATGATGAACACATTTTTGAGTCTGCAGAATCGTGTTCTTATATCTTGAATATCGGCTGTATCTGGGAAATATGCAAGTGATATTTTGGTTTTTTAGCAAAAGAATAATCGATTATGACAACTGCTTACTCAGCTCAAAAATGCAGGATTTTTCAAACGGCAATTGCGCAACTCTTCACACGATTTAATTTGAAATGTTTTTTGGCCAGACCGATAAATCGCTTAAATAACACGCGACCAGAAAACCTAAAAAAAAAAGAAATTAAAAGTATTTTTTTATGAAAATTAGCTCACTTTTATCTAATAATTTTTCTTATAAGATCAGCGCCTAGTCAGCCTTACAGTCCTGAAGAGATCATATGCTTTATCATTGTTTAGTTGCTTTTGCAGAACCGGGAAAAATACTCTTTCGTCATTCGAAAATAATAAACTGCAAAAATGATTTTCAATTGAAATATAAGACCGATCACTCTTATTTTACGATGCCGAAAATAGGCCTATAAAACGACCGTCATTTGAGATTTTAAAACTAACCTCATTACACAAACAGAACAAAGCTGTTCAGCCTCAGGCCCAAATTAATTACTAAACAATCTGTATATCCCCACCTATTTTTTACTGATTTTCTAAGTTAATCATCTTAAATTAAAGTGATTTTATATTTTTAGTTATACATTCAGTCTTTTAAGGCGCTACATATTCAACTTTATTAAAAAAATAATGCTTTAGAAAAGCATCAGCGAAAGACAATGAAAACTGAGGAAGATGATCGTCTGCATTCAACTGATGAGGACTGAAATATATTTAAGTCAGCGATCACTTTTAACTTTATTTTTACTTATTAATCTGTATGCTTATTCTGCTTTCTCGGGGGGATAGATTTAAATGAAATTTACACAACTTGCGGCACTTTGTGCATTGGCTTCAACTGCAGCATTTGCTCAAGCAAAACCAGTTTGGCAGGACTTTAGCGTTACAGGTCTTTATGGTGAAAACTATGAAGTTGTAGACGATCAGCAAACTACTTTAACTGTTGAATATGCTGCAAAAGTTAAATATGCAGATGTATTCTTCTTTATGGATCGTCTGCGCGGTGGCGATGATGTTAAAAGTACGTACTTTGAGTTATCACCACGTTTAAGCTTAAGCGAAGTTACAGGCCAAAAACTTGCCTTTGGTCCAGTGAAAGATGTGCTTATTTCAACAACGTGGGAAGGTTCAGATAATGCTGATAACTTCCTATATGGCGTGGGCTTTGACCTTGATATCCCATACTTTCAATATGCAAGCTTAAATCTTTATCGTGCAAACAATGAAAAAGTGTTTGGCAATAAAGACGATTATCAAATGACGCTTACCTATGGTGTGCCATTTAAACTGGGTGCTGAAGATTTTCTTGTAGATGGCTTCCTTGATTGGTCAACTGCTGAAAAAGACGCTCAAGCAAGCGAGTTAAACTGGACTACACAGTGGAAATGGAATGCGGGCAAACACATTTCTCCAGATACCCGTTTATACCTCGGTGTTGAACATGCAGTGTGGAACAATAAGTTTGGTCTTAAAAATCAAGATGAAAACAATGTCAGCGCACTTGTGAAATATCATTTCTAATTGATGTATGATCGAAAGCAGAACTCCGGTTCTGCTTTTTTTAAACTGTGATTTCAGCTCACCTCTACTAGAACAAGAATATGCCTGATTTTGATATTCGACCTGCGACCGAACATGATCTTGAAACCATCCTCAAGATTTATAATCAGGAAGTACTCTATGGTACTGCGACCTGGAACAGAACAGCCTTTGATTTGAACTATTTCAAAATCTGGTTTAAACAGCTTAAAAATCAGAATTTCCCGGTTTTTGTGGTTGAAGATACTCAAAATCAAGTCGTTGCTGGCTATGCCTGTTATGATCAGTTTCGTAGTATTCAGGGCTTTCAACAGACGGTAGAACATTCCATCTTTTTAAATCCAGATTATGCAGGGCAAGGTTTGGGTTCTAAATTATTGCAATATTTAATTGAACAGGCTCAAGTACAGAAACTGCATATCATGGTCGCGGCGATTGATTCTGAAAACAACTCATCGATTCGTCTGCATGAAAAACTGGGCTTCGTTCAAACTGCCTATATGCCGCAAGTCGGACAGAAGTTTGGGCAATGGCGTGATTTGGTACTCTTACAACTCAATCTGGATCAAGCTTGATTCATTCTTAGTTTAAAACTATTCCAGAACTGCTTTCTGGACACTACTCTTCAGCTTTTTAATACTTGGCCATCACGATATTTGGTTGTTATCCAGTTTAATAAGCACAAGTTCTATTTACTTATACGAGCGGCTATGTTTTATTCAGCTAAAAATCATACTGAATAACACCATGTATAAATCTCTATTGTCTATTGGTCTTTTAAGTTTAAGTATGCTCACTTTTGCTGATTCATACTTTGAAAAAGAGCTCCGTTCAGGCTGTAGCAAAGTGCAAAGCTACGCAAATAATGGCAAAAAATTCTACAACCAAAAACAATATCAAAAGGCCATAGCGCAATTTGAGCAACAAGCCGCATGGTCATCCTTTTGTGCGATGAATGTAGAAGGCGGTGGTACAGCTTTTTCCGAACGCGATATCACCACGGCGTTTAATAATGTTGGCTTAAGTTATGCCAAGCTTGGAAAGCCGCAATGGGCACGCGCCTGGTTCTCGGTTTTCCCGAATGCTAAAGCCAGCCAGTTCAATCTAAAACAGTTACCTGCACCAGAAAAATCAAAGAGTCTTGCAGGAAAATATGTTCGTTATGCAGGTTTTGGTCAATGGAATACGATGGAAGTTAAACGGGCTTCGAATGCCTACCAGATTGAGTTTAATGGACTCTATATGGGTTTGCGCAGTCTGATTTATGGACCAAATATGGGAGAATTTTCAACCCGCATGCCACTGAATAAAGCTCAGACCAATTACAGCGTAGAAGATTGCAAAATTGATTTGAAATTTCAGTTTAACGCTCAAATTGGACAACAGATTGTAGTGAATAGCAACAATCCAATGTCTTGCGGTTTTGGCCATAATGTCTCGGCGGATGGCATATATTTGGAGATAGAAAATAGTTTAAAATAAGACCATAAATTTATGAACTTTAGAAAAATGGAAAAAGAAGACTTTAACGATAAATATAAGTTTTTAGCTGAAATTGCTCAAAATGAATATAATTTTGAACTTACCAGATCCACAAAATTTGATGAAAAAATTGGGCGTCAAATTACACTAATTAGTGTAATTATTGTTGCCTTTACTACAATGGTAGTCTCTTCTTTTTTCGCAACTATTTTATCTAAAGCTCCCATTTTTATAGGACCATTTATTTTAATAAATATTTTTCTTTTAGGCGTTTTTTTATCAGGTGCTTGGTATCAACTTTATTTGGCAAGTAACTTTCATAATTCATCAAAATTTCCTATAGCAGCCGAATCTATACAAAATAAAGTAAAATCCAAAGATGAAATACCTGCAGCTGCCTACTGGCACATATACCTCACATATACTAATTGCATAAATGAAAATAGAAGCTCATTAAAATTACGTCTAGACTTGATTCAAAAATCGCAAGATTTGATTAAATTTTCGGCGATAGCTTTCATTTTTCTTTTATGTTTTATCTTCTTCGTACAACTTTACTTATTTCTAATTCAAGAGGGTATCAAGTGACTGACTCTAAGAAAAGTGAAAAAAATACATCTCGACGTAATTCTAATCGAAGACGAATACATGCAAGATCATTACCTGGTGGATATCTAGGATTTATTGTAAGACCAAATAACCAATCTTATGAATTTGAACCTGATCCCACCGATAAAGGATCAAGACCAACTAAAGAATTTGATCCAAAAAAATAAATTATATAACGGGGCGATCTTAGATCGCCACCAACTCCCGAATCCCTTTCTCTGGCATTTCACTGCCCACACCGTGCGCCACAACCTGCCCACGTGCCATCACGGTATAAGCATCAGCAAGTTCTTCAGCAAAATCATAGAATTGCTCTACCAACACAATCGCCATCTCACCACCATCAGCAAGTTTACGAATCACCCGTCCAATGTCTTTAATAATGGATGGCTGAATACCTTCAGTCGGTTCATCCAAAATCAGCACACGCGGTTCAGAAGCAAGTGCTCGTGCAATGGCAAGCTGCTGCTGCTGACCACCAGACAAATCTCCGCCACGGCGATGCTTCATTTCATCCAACACAGGGAAAATTTCATAGAGATGCTCAGGCACTTTGCGTGTCTTTGCGCCTTTAAATTTCGCCATACCAATGAGGATGTTTTCCTCCACGGTTAAAGTTGAAAAAATATCTCGACCTTGGGGCACATAAGCCAGACCTGCACGGACACGCTGTTCAGGACTGAGTTTCGAAATGTCCTTGCCATCCAACAAAATCTGTCCGGATTTAATCGGTAAAATACCCATCAGACATTTAAGGAGCGTGGTTTTCCCTACACCATTGCGCCCAAGCACCACCGAACACTCACCCACAGGTGCAGTCAACGACACATCACGTAAAATATGACTGCCACCATAAAATTGATTGACGTCTTTGACTTCTAACATCACGGTCTCCTTAACGTCCTAAATACTTTTCAATGACATCTTCATTGGCTTGTACTTCTGCCAATGTGCCTTCTGCTAAAATTGCGCCTTGTGCCAATACCGTGACTTTTTCACTAATAGTATCGATAAAGCTCATGTCATGCTCAACCACAACGAGGGTGTGATTTTTCTTGAGTTCTAAACACAGCTCCGCCGTGCGCTCGGTTTCGGCATCGGTCATGCCTGCTACAGGTTCATCCAGTAAAATCAGTTTTGGACGTTGCATCAACAACATGCCGATTTCTAACCATTGCTTTTGACCATGCGACAGCAAGCCAGCAGGTTTATTAATGAACTCTTGCAGACGAATTTGCGCAAGTGATTCATCCAGGGCATTTTGGGCATCGGGATCGAGTTTGCTAAAGAAACTCTTTTTCACGCGCTTGTCTTTGGGTGCTGCTAGAAGCAGATTTTCCATGACGCTGAAATTTTCAAACACCGTCGGTTTTTGGAATTTACGTCCAATGCCTGCTTCAGCAATTTGCTCGGTACTCATTTTGGCTAAATCGTAGTTTTGCCCAAAAAATGCTGTGCCTTCGGTTGGTCGCGTTTTACCGGTAATCACATCCATGAGGGTGGTTTTACCTGCCCCGTTCGGCCCGATGATGCAGCGTAATTCCCCTTCTTCAATGTAGAGCGACAAATCATTTAAGGCACGAAAAGCATCAAACCAGACGCTGACTTTTTCTAAATACAGTGCAATACCGTGGGTAAAGTCCGCGCCTTGTTCTTTAGGACGACCATAGCCTTCAGTGGCATGACCACCATGCGGTTGTAGGACCTCGCTCATTCGCTACGCTCCTTTTTAAAACGGTCAAACAGACCAATAATGCCTTTCGGTAAGAAAATGGTCACCACAATAAATAGCGCACCCAAAATAAGTAGCCATGCTTCCGGATAAGCCGAAGTAAAGTAGGTCTTCACACCATTAATGAGACCTGCACCAATCAGTGGTCCAATCAGTGTGCCACGACCACCCGCTGCCACCCACACCGCCATTTCAATCGAGTTCACCGGGTTCATTTCACTTGGGTTAATAATGCCAGCTTGTGGTACATATAACGCCCCTGCTATGCCTGCAATCACCGCAGATAGCACCCATGCCGAGAGCTTGTACCACAAGGTACGGTAGCCCAAATATTGCAGACGGTTTTCGCTGTCACGAATTGCACCGAGTACACGGCCATAAGGTTTATTCATTAAATGACGTAAACCAATAAAGCACAGCAACAATACCAAAGCGGTGATAAAGCACAAACTTGCCCGCATCGATGCCGAGGTAATGTCCAGGCCTAAAATGGTTTTAAAACCGGTAAAGCCGTTGTTGCCACCAAAGCCGGTTTCATTACGGAAGAAAAGTAATGCAGCGGCAAAAGTCATAGCTTGGGTAATAATCGAGAAATACACGCCTTTAATTTTGGAACGGAAGGCAAAGAAGCCGAAAATAAAGGCGATGATGCCCGGCACTAATACTACCAATACCAATGACCAAAGGAAGTATTCCGTACCGACCCAAAACCATGGCACTTCCGTCCAACTAAGGAAGCGCATAAAGTCAGGAATGCCATCCCCTGCAGACTGGCGCATTAAGTACATCCCAAAGGCATAACCGCCAAGGGCAAAGTACAAACCATGTCCTAAACTTAAAATTCCGGCATAGCCCCAAACTAAATCCAGTGCCAAAGCGACCAGAGCCAAACACATGATTTTGCCAATCAAGGTGACCCAATACGCAGATAAATGCAGGGTTGAATCGGCAGGTAACAGGTGTAACCATGGCAATGCCAATAAAATGGCAAAGCATACGGCAATCGCAATGCCACTATGCGGTTT
This sequence comes from Acinetobacter sp. 129952, assembly GCF_056642055.1. Next base: position 205,469 of record NZ_JBWVSU010000003.1, read on the forward strand.
GTCGGATAATAATTGTGTAATCTTCATGTGCTTACTCCACAAAACGGCCTTTGATGGCAAACAAACCTTGTGGACGTTTTTGAATAAACAAAATCACAAGCACCAAGAGAACAATTTTTGCCAGTACCGCACCAATGCCAATTTCCAAGGCGGTACCACTAATACCTAGACCAAGCGCTGCAAGGACTGCACCCCACACCTGACCTACACCACCGACAACCACCACCAAGAAGGCATCAATAATGTAGTTTTGCCCTAAATCCGGCCCGACGTTACCCACTTGTGCCAAAGCACAGCCCGCTAAACCGGCCAAACCTGAACCTAAACCAAAGGCCATCATGTCGATACGGCTTGAACGAATACCAACGGCTTGTGCCATTTGACGGTTTTGCGTCACCGCACGTACAAACAAACCAAAACGGGTTTTATTCAGTAGGTAAACCAACAACAAAAGCACTGCAATGGTGAAGACAATAATCGCAATACGGTTATACGGCAGCATTAAACTTGGGGTAATGGAGATCCCGCCTGATAGCCACGAAATATTCGACACTTCGACATTTTGCGCACCAAAAGTCATGCGTACCAATTGCATCAAAATCAGGCTGACCCCAAAGGTTGCAAGCAAGGTTTCAAGTTGACGACCGTATAATGGACGAATCACGGTACGTTCAATCAACATACCGATCAGTCCACTCACCAAGAATGCCGCAGGAATCGCGGCGATTAAGTACCACTCGACATAGCTACCCAAATAGCTTTTAAACAGACTTTGCACCACATAAGTAGTATAGGCGCCAATCATAATGAGCTCACCATGCGCCATATTGATGACACCGAGCAAACCATAAGTAATGGCTAAACCGAGTGCTGCAAGCAGTAAAATACTCGCAGTACTCAGCCCTGAAAATAAATGCCCAGTCCATTCACTGGCTTGAATCCGGGTTTTAATACTGTTTTTCGCTTCAAGCAAAGCCGCTTTCAGCTCAGGATGGATAGTCGGCTGTGACAACTCATTGTCGATCATCGCCAAGACATCAGGACGATTAGAATCTTGTAAAATTTTTGCGGCTTGAATTTTGACGAGCACATCTGAGTTTTCATAATCCAGACGCGCTTTCAGTTGTGCCAAACGGGCTTTGACTTTATTGTTTTGTTCTTTTAAATACAGCGCATTGATATGTGCTATATCAAGTTCCGCAAGATTGCTTTCATAAATATCAATCGCTTCTAAACGCTCAGAGGCATCATCCGACTTCAACTTGCTTTGTGCCAAACCAAAGGTCAATGCTTTACGCAAGGTATTCACCAAAGTGACTTGTGCAAGGTCGCTTGGCCAATCTGCAACAGCATCTAAACTTGGATAACTGAGCAACTGATCATCGGCTTCTAAAATATAGGTTTGTCCTTGAGAATCGCTATAAAGCTGGTCGTTTTCAACATATTCTGCAAGCTGATCTAACTGTTCAATACTGCCTGGCCATTGATTGAGTAAAGCACGACGTTGAGCAAAATCACCTTGCACAAATTGCTGAATCGCATCTTGTGGTTGTATCGCTATGGTTGAATTATTGTGTTGTAAAGAGGTTTCTGCTGTTGCCATTTGCATACAAAATATTTGTATACACAACAGAAAAATAGTGGCGATATTCACACGAATATTCATTATATACACCCCTATTCCATTGGAAGTTTTCCGTGGAGAGTAAGAAAAAAATCAGAGGATGCCTGCTACGGCTGTAGCAGGCAAAAGATAGGTATTATTTAGGAATGTACGGGCTCCAAGGCTCTGCTTGAATAGTTTGAGATGTTTTGTAGACCACATCAAACTGACCATCACCACGAATCTGGCCAATCATGACTGGCTTGTGTAAGTGATGGTTACTTGCATCCATTTTTAGGGTATAGCCCGATGGTGCTTTGAATTCCTGACCTGCCATCGCTTCACGGACTTTATCGACCTCTGTAGAACCTGCTTTTTCAACGGCTTGCTTCCACATGTTGATACCGACATAGGTCGCTTCCATTGGATCATTGGTGACTAGCTTATCGACATTCGGTAATTTAAATTCAACCGCGTATTGCTTCATCTTTTTAGTGAATTCAGTATTGACCGGATTCTTCACTGACATGAAATAGTTCCATGACGCCAAATGACCGACCAATGGCTTGGTATCAATACCACGCAGTTCTTCTTCACCCACCGAGAACGCCATCACTGGAATATCAGAAGCTTTAATGCCCTGATTACCCAGTTCACGGTAGAACGGCACATTCGAGTCGCCATTGATGGTCGAGATCACCGCGGTCTTTTTACCCGCTGCAAATTTCTTCACATTGCCGACAATGGTTTGATAGTTGCTGTGACCAAATGGAGTGTACTCTTCCATGATGTCCGCATCAGCCACACCTTTAGACTTTAAGAAAGCACGTAAAATCTGGTTGGTGGTCCGTGGGTACACATAGTCCGTACCGAGCAATACAAAACGCTCAGCCTTACCCCCTTCCTCACTCATCAAGTATTCCACCGCAGGAATGGCTTGTTGGTTTGGTGCAGCACCGGTATAAAAAATATTTTTTGATTGTTCCTGGCCTTCATACTGTACTGGATAGAACAATAAACTATTGAGTTCTTCAACAACGGGCAAAACAGATTTACGCGATACCGATGTCCATGCACCAAAAATTACCGCAACTTTGTCTTGGGTAATCAACTGCCGTGCTTGCTCTGCAAAGAGTGGCCAGTCTGATGCCGGATCGACCACCACCGGTTCCAGTTTCTTACCCAGTACCCCACCCTTGTCATTGATTTCCTTAATCGCCATTAAGGCCGTGTCTTTCAGTGAGGTCTCAGAAATTGCCATCGTGCCTGACAATGAATGCAGGATCCCGACTTTAATCGTGTCGCCGCTGTCTGCGACTTTGCTTTCTGCGGCCGGGGCTTCTGCTTTTTCAGCAGATTTTGAACATCCCGTTAATGCAACAGCCCCTGCCATGGTTGCGGCTAAAATACTTTTTGAAAATAAATTGCGTTGGAACATCAGATTTTTCTCCAAACTTTATAATGGTGCATTTTTCATGCTTGTCTTGTTGTACATCTGGATGGAGTGATTCAATTTCTGTGCCAAGGCTTCAAAAAATAAAAAAAATTAATTTAACTGATCTCATTATTCGTATTATGAATCATGAATTTAGTAATACTAAAAAGAATTAAACCTGTATTTAAATGCTGTATCCGAGCTTAACTCTAAGTAGGTCGCGCAAAGAGCAATGAAAACATAGCAGAAGTGAGATAGAAGATGATGTACAAATAAAGTGCAGCATCTTGAGTAATTTTTGCACTGTTTTAAAACAAAAAAATCCCGCGCTTGCGGGATTTTTTATTGCTTAAATTCGATAGTTTAAACCACCAAATCTGCCAGATTACCTTTTTGTTCTAACCAGTCTTTACGGTCACTGGCACGTTTTTTCGCCAAAAGTTTATCCAATAAACCTGCAGTATGATGAGCATCATCCAGATCTAGTTGCACCAGACGGCGCGTGTTTGGATCAAGTGTGGTTTCACGTAACTGGCTGGCATTCATCTCGCCCAGCCCCTTGAATCGGGTAATTTGCGGATTCTTGGTTTTGCATTTTTTCAGGATGCTATTCAGCTCATCTTCATCCAAAGCGTAGTGCACATCTTTATTGTCATCAATACGGAATAATGGCGGCATCGCTACAAATAAATGCCCTTCCTCGACCAGTGTAGAAAAATGCTTTACAAACAAGGCACACAGCAAAGTGGCAATATGCAGACCATCCGAGTCGGCATCGGCCAGAATACAGATCTTGCCATAACGCAGCTCCGATAAATCATCCGAACCCGGATCAACGCCAATCGCAATCGCGATGTTGTGTACTTCCTGAGATGCTAATACTTCATCAGAAGAGACTTCCCAAGTATTCAGGATCTTGCCACGAATTGGCATAATCGCCTGGAAGTTCTTATCACGCGCCTGCTTGGCCGAACCACCCGCAGAATCCCCTTCCACAATAAACAGTTCTGACTGATCCAGATCATGGCCTACACAGTCAGACAATTTACCCGGCAAGGTTGGACCTGCCACAATCTTTTTACGTTCCACTTTTTTCGCAGCTTTTAAACGGCGACCGGCTTTAGAAATGGCCATTTCTGCCAGTTGCATGGCGATGTCAGAATTCTGGTTCAACCACAGTGCAAAGGCATCTTTGGCAATATTCTGCACAATCCCTGCTGCTTCACGGCTCGATAGACGTTCTTTAGTCTGACCCGAGAACTGCGGCTCCTGAAATTTCAATGATAGGATATAGTTAACTCCGTCCCAGACATCTTCGACAGAGAGTTTCATATTCCGTGGCAGCAAATTCCGCAGTTCACAGAACTCACGCATCGCATCAGTCACGCCTGAACGCAGACCGTTCACATGGGTTCCGCCCTGTGCGGTCGGAATCAGGTTGACATAAGATTCCTGGACGCTTTCTCCGCCTTCGACATTCCAGCAAATCGCAAATTCTGCGCTGGCGCGCTCTGCGTCACCTGTGGCGACAAAAGCCGGTGCCGGAATAATTTCACGGTCTTCCAGCTCGTCCATCAAATAGTCGACCAGACCATTTTCAAACTGCCAGGTAATCTTTTCATCATTGATCTGATCAACATAATTGATCTGTAAACCCGCCGCCAAAACAGCTTTGGCTTTGAGATTATGTTTTAACGCTTTTAAGGCAAATTTAGGCGAATCAAAATATTTGGCTTCAGGCCAGAATTGTACCGTAGTTCCTGATACCCGTTTCGGTGCCTTACCTGCCAGCACTTCAAGCGGTGCAACCGGTTCGCCATTTTCAAAGGCCATTTTATACAGATTGCCCTGACGCTGAACTTCAACCTCTACCCGGGTCGAAAGCGCATTGACCACTGAAATCCCGACGCCATGCAAACCACCGGAAAACTGGTAGTTATCGGTGCTGAACTTACCGCCGGCATGCAGTTTGGTCATGATAATTTCAATACCGCTCTGGCCGTATTCAGGGTGAATATCCACCGGCATCCCACGGCCATTGTCTTCGACTGATAAAGAACCATCTTTATAGACCGTGACGGTAATCTTGTTGGCATGTCCTGCCAGTGCCTCATCGACAGCATTATCAATCACTTCCTGTGCCAAATGGTTGGGACGAGAAGTATCGGTATACATGCCCGGACGACGACGGACCGGATCCAGACCAGATAAAACTTCAAGAGATTGAGCCGTATATTGAGACACGTTATTCGGTTTCCTTTTTTATGCAGTCCAATAAAAACTGTAAGACGAACGGAATTTTTTCCGCAAAATCATCCATCCCGTGACTGCCATGCGCTTCAGTCATCAGTATTGCAGGGGGATACGCAGCACTATAATAACGATGTGCTTCACGATAATCCAAAACTTCATCGCCTTGTTGCAGCAGAACCAGTATTTTGTCTGCATCTTGTGCAACAGGCAGGGCCAATTGCTGGAGTTGTACCAGATCTGCTTCATCTAGACACCATTTCGGATGAACCTGATAAGGCAGTTGCTCATCAAATAGTTCACGAAACAGTTGCCATGGTCGCATTGCCGGATTGATCAGTACAGCAGGCACAGCATGCTGTGCGACCAGATGTGTCGCATAAAATCCGCCGAGACTGCTGCCCAGTAACGCCACATCATGCATCGATTCAATCAGGCCAGAAACATACGCAATGGCAGCCTTCGGTGACATGTTTAAATCGGGTAAATGTACCTGAATTTCAGGATACTTTGCACAGTAATGTTGCAGCAATTTCCCCTTGATCGAGTTCGAATTACTCTTAAAACCATGCAAATAAATGATATTCATGAACTACCAACAAAAAACCCATCAATCATCAAAATTTAATTTAAATAATGTGAAGTACACTACGTTATAAGACCAGTTAATTGCTTAAATTGTCTGACAAAAAAGCTCAAAATCTTCTCTCATTCTCGTTATTTTAAGCTGAGGCCCTCAAAATCAGGAAACTCAACAAGAAAAAGAATTTATACCGCGAAGTTCTTTAAAAAGAAAGATGGCACCACATGCGGCTCATTGAAAGGACAGGATCAGATGCCAAGTTTGACACCGTTACATGAAACCTATTGTCGATGGGATCGAACCCCGCCGAGTCAGGCCGATGTACTGGAAGGTCTGGCGCAGCTGGTAACGATGCGCTTTAACGATGTGATCCAGGAGCTGATCAAGAGTATTCAACGCGAAATTTTAATGAGTATTTTCGGTTTAAGTGAAAATAATTCTGAAAAAATTCAGAATATTCCGTCGATTGTGCGGCTCTATCAAATGTCTTATGACATGCTGTTTCATTACGGCAATACCCTGATTGCCCCTGCTTTGCGCCAGATTATTGAACGCTTTCCTAAACTGCATAATAAACCGCTGACACCTTCCTTGCATTTTCTGGTCAGTGTCTTAAATGGCATTATCGGGGATTATCTGCTGAAATATCAAAACCCTCTAGCCCTGCCGATGGTGATCTATGACCATTATGGCTCGCTGCAAAAAGGTGAGCTAAGCGGTCGTATTACTTTGTTTGTACATGGCTTATGCATGAACCATTTAGACTGGTCAAATCGCAAATATGAAGGCATTGGGGCAAAATTACTGGCGCAGCGCGACCGCAATACCATGCTCTACCTGAATTACAATACTGGACGCCGGATTTCTGCCAATGGTCGCAGTCTGGCGAATACCTTACAGGATCTGGTTGTTCGCAATCCTAGAATTACCAGTATTGACCTGATCGGCCATAGCATGGGTGGACTGGTGTCACGCAGCGCACTGTTCTATGGCAAGCAGAATGTGTATAGCTGGGTCAACATGGTGGAGAAGCTGGTCTGTCTGGGTTCACCGCATCATGGTGCGGTACTGGAACGTTTTGGTTTTAGCTTGCAGGACAAACTCGGACATTTTCCACTGATCCGGTTGCTTGGCCATCTGGTCAATATTCGCAGTAACGGTATTCTGGATTTACGCCATGGCAGCGTCCGGGATGATGACTGGGAGCATAATCCGCTACGGATCGGCTTTATGGACGATCACCGTAAACCTGCCCCAATTCCCTCGCATATCGATACCTATCTGGTCGCCGGTACCATCGAGTTTGAAAACCGAAAAAACAAGACCTTACATGTAATTGGTGATTATCTGGTCAGTATTAAAAGTGCTTTGGGCGAGCATCCCAATCCGCGTTTCCAGCTCAAAGTCCCCGATGCAAACAAGGCGATTTTTTACGGCCTGAACCATTTTGAAATTCAGTATCATCCGCTAGTGGCCGAGCAGGTGGCGCGCTGGTTCTATCCAAGTGTAGAAGATGAAGCCTTTGATCAGATTCATGAATATGTGATGGATCTGGACAGTCTGGAAGGCATAGCCCTGACCTAAACTGAAGCAAATAAAAAAGCCCTCGATTGAGGGCTTTTTTATTAAATACGGAATTAATATTTATCTCTGAGTCGTTTAACCGGTGCCTTTTTATATTTACGCAGTAGTTGCCACAGGCTAATCAGCAATAAAATACTGAAAAAGATCAAAGACCAGACAGGCAAGGATTGACCCAAGAAGGTCCAGTCAATCGCGGCACATTCCCCTGAACCATTTAAGACCTGTTGCAGTACAGACTGCATCGGCAGGGTTTCCAGCCAGTATTCCAGACCGGGACCACAGCTCGGCACCTGATCCGGTGGCAGGTTCTGTAACCAGACATGACGCGCAGCCACGCCCACAGACCACAAAATACTGAGCGAACCCAGCAAGGCATATAGCCGCTTCATGAGATTAGATGCGGGATTATGCAGGAATGCGATCAGTGAGATGATCCCGAGTCCGATTAATCCAACACGCTGAAACACACAGAGCGGACAAGGCGCCAGACCTTGTACATGCTCAAGATATAAGGCAAATGCCATGCCGATGACAGCAGCCAGAAACAACATACCACTCACGAAGCGATAACCCCATTGCATGGTGAATCCTCTTATTTTTTATCGATATTGGGCTAAATAATCAGCAAAAATGACGCTGCTATCTTGCTCGAGTTGCTGTTGCTGCTGCAATGACTTTTTTGACATTTCTTCAAAATAAGCCAGTGTTTCCGGACTGAGCTGATGTTCTTCATAGACACTGCTATGTTGCTGTGCCAGATGTTGGCCAAAATGCCACATCCCGCCCTGTTCACGTGTATCACCTACGACTAAGGCAGACAAGGTGGCATCGACTTCATCAACCCGGATCATCATGGTTTTTAATGCATCGGTATAGAGAGTACTGTCATAGGCCGAATTTAACAGCTTGGCCAAGGGATGCATGCGCTGCAAATGCATAGCACACCAGTCTTCAATCGGATAAGACTGGCCATTTTCCATAATTGCGGCATTTGGCGCACGACCACGGTTCACTACTTCGGCCTGATTCTGCTCAATAATATCCTGTTCATCACTGAGTAGTGCCGGACTATCTTGCAATAAACAGTACAAGGCTAGCACTTCAAGGAAACCGGCCGTATCTTCATTAATGCCAATCGGGCTGTATGGATTGACATCGACTGCGCGCAGCTCGACATAGGCAATCCCACGATTTTCCAGTGCCTGTGACGGGGTTTCACCCGCGAGTGGCACCTGTTTCGGGCGCACTAAGCTGTAATATTCATTTTCGATTTGCAACACATGATCATTGATCTGGATCGGCTGGCCATTGGCATCATCTAGTCCCAGACGACTAAACGGTTTATACGGCGTTTTAACGGCTTTTTGCAGTCCGTCCAGATAGTCCTGCAAATTATTGTAGTGAATACCGAGCTGTTTCTGCGCAGAGTTTTGATAGCCAAAACGTCCCATACGCAGCGCGGTCGCATAAGGCGAATACAAAGTGCCTTTGACCAATGGCAGCAAGAAATGATCACGGCCAGTCATAAAGCACTGGCAGACTGCCGGACTGGCCCCGATCAGGAACATCACCAGTGGGGTCAGACGAATAAAGTTACGGATCAGGCCCATATAGCGATGGCTGCGATAATCCTGCAAGCTCAATGCTTGCAGCGCTTCGTCCTGTTCCTGCTGTTGCAGTGCCTCGAAGAGATGGTCCGGGAAAGACAGGTTGTAATGCACGCCTGAAATCGTCTGCATACGGCGGCCATAACGCACACCTAGACCATGACGATACAAGGTTTTAAACAGACCGATATTCGAGCTGCCATATTGTGCCAGCGGAATGCTGTCATCGCGGCTGTCCAGCATACACGGCATCGACAAAGGCCAGAGCTTTTCATCATTTTCCAGATGACGATGCACAATCGCATGAATATCGCTGAGATAGTCCAGCGCTTTTTTAATACTGTCCTGTGGCGGAGTAATAAACTCCATCAACGCTTCAGAATAGTCCGTGGTGATATGTGGATGAGTCAAGGCTGAACCCAAGGCACGAGGATGCGCTGCCTGTGACAGGAAACCATCACTTTGCATACGCAAGCTTTCACGCTCGATACCACGCAGCATGCCTTTGATGAGTGACGACTCGACCCAGGTCGGTAATACATTTTGGGAAGTCGATTCAGGTTGACTCATTACAATCTCGCTTAAGGGGGCTAAATTATTAAATTAAAATCATCGGTTTAATCAGTATAACGTGATTTCGTGCCGGCATATGACAGGCTGCCTAGTTTTCAGGCAAACCATTGATTTTTAATTTGGCAAATTTTTAACACAAACTTCCTCTATAAGACATGGAAAATTTGTGATTTTATTAACAAATAGATGCTAATGAATTGTAAATATTATGAATTATCAAGATATTTTAGACTTTTGGTTTCATGCGGACAGCCAGCCCTTATGGTTTAGCCAAAGTCATGAATTCGACCAAAGTATTGCGCAGCAGTTCATGAGCACCCATCAGCAGGCAGCCCAGGCTGAACTTTGGGGCTGGCGTAAAACCGCAGAAGGCCGGCTGGCCGAAATTATTGTGCTAGATCAATTTTCACGAAATTTATTCCGTGATTCTCCCCAAGCTTTCGCCCAAGACAGTCTGGCACTGGCCTTGGCTCAGGAAGCCATCAGCCTGAACCTGGATCAACAGCTCAGTCCGGAACAGCGTGCCTTTCTGTATATGCCATTTATGCACAGCGAATCCAAACTGATTCATGAATTCGCCTTAAAACTGTTTCAGCGTCTGGGGAATCCGACCAATCTGGAATTCGAGAAAAAGCACAAGGTCATTATTGACCGCTTTGGACGTTACCCGCACCGAAACCAGATTCTGGGTCGTGACTCGACCGATGAAGAACTTACTTTCCTGACCCAGCCCGATAGCAGTTTTTAAGATTTTTTAAGACCGGCTGTCTGGACTGGATCATTGCATCAGGAGATCGAACATGAAAAACATGCTACTGGGATTGAGTATGATTGCTGCCATCAGCCTGACTGGCTGTGCAACCACACCCTCAAAGCCCTTAACATTTGATCAGTTAGGTCGCTACAGTACCACTCCCCTCAACAGCAACACTTACCGTATCAGCTTTCAGGCCCGTCCCAATATGAGCTTTGGCACAGCTGAAGAAATTACCCTGCTCAAAGCCGCACAGACTACCGTACAAAATGGTTTTCAATTCTTCAGAGTACTGAATGATCCAAGTAACCGCACCCAGCAACCTCCACGGCAAGCCATCGTCTATCCGGCACCAAGCTTTTATCCATACGGCTATTACCGCCGATATCCGGGGTTCTGGCCAGACCCATTCTATGACCGTCCTTATACCGTGACTCTGGATCCTGCCCAAGTGGCCTATACCATTGAATGCTTCAAGGCCAATCAGGCACCTCAAGATGCCTTTGATGCCCGCTTGATTTTACAGTCACTTGGGGCTAAATATGGTTTAAGTCCATCCGGTGCAGTGCTGCAACCGCAACCGGCCAATCCCTCCTGACAGGATGATCTATGCAGACAGAGCGTATCTCCCCGAGCTTACAACGCAGTAAACGTTTTGCGACCATCGCCCTGGTGATCGCCGTACTGACTTGGTTGGCATTGATGGTGGCAGCCAAATTGCTACCTGAATATGTCTGGCTCATTCATATTCTGATGCTCTCGGCAGAAGCGGGTGTGGTCGGTGGTCTTGCGGACTGGTATGCGATTACCGTGCTGTTTCGTAACCCTTTTGGCAGATTGCCCATTCCCAAGTTTTTACGCGACCATACCGAAATCATTCCACGCAACAAGGCCCGTATTGCAGAGTCGATGGGCCGTTTTGTGCAGGAAAATTTTCTTTCTCCGCAAATTGTACAGCGCAGTCTGGACAGTACCGACCTGAGTCTGGCTGCAGGACGCTGGCTGGCCAATCCACAAAACAATGCCCAAGTGACTCAGGTCATTCAACAGACGGTGCCTAAAATTTTTGAATTTGTGGGACAGGAACAGATTGCCGGATTTATCCAGAGCAACAGCGTGCAATGGGTCAAAAATACCCAGATCAATACCCTAGCCAGCGAAATGCTGCATGCCGTTCTGGACAATGATTTCCATCAGGATGTGCTACAGCGTGGACTGGATGTGGTGCATGCCTGGATGACCTCGCATCCTGAACAAACCCGTGAGCTGACCCGTAACCTGTTTAAGGAAATGGGGGTGTGGAAACTGGCCAAAGGCGCCAGCTGGATCGGGATTGATGTGCAGCAACGCAGTATTGATTCCGTGATCGGGCGCGTTGAAGCCATGCTGGCCGATCCAGATCATCCATGGCGACTCAAAATTGAGAACATGGGACATAGTTGGATGTTACAGCTGGCGGATAATGACAGTGAAGCCAGCCAGCGTCTGAATGAAACCAAAGATGCCTTACTGGATAGCCCACAAGTGCTGAATTTTATCAGCGGTGCGGTGGTGATTTTATGTGATGCGATCAAGGCAGACTTGCAAAAACCGGATTCGGGTATTGCGGAAAATCTCAGAATTGCCATTCAACAGGTCGGAGAAAATATCATTTCGAATGCCTCGGTACGTGAGCTGCTGAATAAACGTCTGAGCTCTATCGCGGTTGACCTGAGTGACCAGTACAGTGAAAAAGTGATTCGCTTTATCAGCGAGCGCATTCACGAATGGGATTCAAGCGAGATGATCGACAAGATTGAAAATGAAGTCGGCGGTGACCTGCATATGATCCGGGTCAATGGTGTCGTGGTCGGTGCTTGTATCGGTCTGGTGCTCGGGATTATCCGGGCGGCGGTAGAGCATTTAATTTAAAGCTGATGAAGCTATTTCCTCTTACAGCCCAGCTTTTAAATCGTCAGAGAGCTGCCCCCACCCGATTAAATTTAAAAATGATCACTTGGGTGGCTGAGGTCCGGACATATCGACCAATAGCCCAGTGAATTTGCGTACGAACGGCAATAAGGTCACCACAATCGGAAAGGCAATCGCCCAGGAAATCATCCAGTTATGAAACCAGAGTGCCATAAATCCATCAATCCAGCCGAGATTACGCAGCATATTGATCATGGAAATGATGCCACTCATCAGGCAGGAAAGGATAAAAGGCACAATAATCAATGCCCATTTTGCAGGAAGTTTAGGAATATGACCGATAATGGTCGGACGTTGTGATGCAGCCACGACATGCTCTTTTTACTGTTTTCAGATGACTAATATAAGCCAAATTCTATACGGTGGAGCATTGTTTTTTTCATCTGAATCATTGAGCTTAAACTGGTTTTATTTTCACGGGATTAATCCGTTGATTTTCCCTTTCTTTAGTCAAAAACTTCTAACGAAGTGATCCTCTACTTTTTATTCCCTAGAAATGCTTTTACCTAAACAGCCTGAAATTTGCTATATTTGCTGTTTTTCTGCGATCTCTATTTTCGACTGATTATGAATACGGCAATACAAGCAGCTCTCGATCATGCAGTGCACACTTTACAGGCACAAGGCGTACTCCCATCTGACTGGAACAATACAAGTAATTTGACGCGTACCAAAGACCGAAGCCATGGTGACTTTGCGTCGAATATTGCCATGATCGCGTCGAAAGCTGCGGGTATGAAGCCACGTGATTTAGCGGAAAAAATTCTTGATGCCCTGCCTGAAGTGGCGGATATCAGCAAGGCAGAAATTGCCGGTCCTGGTTTTATTAACTTCTTCCTGAATGCCGACCAGCGCTTTGCAGTCCTCGATCAGATTCAGGCACAACAGGCGACTTATGGTCGTACCCAGGTCAATGCCGACAAACGTATCCAGGTTGAATTCGTGTCTGCCAACCCGACCTCCAGCCTGCATGTGGGTCATGGTCGTGGTGCTGCGTATGGTATGACGGTTGCGAACCTGCTTGAAGCGACCGGTGCAAAAGTCGACCGTGAATACTATGTCAACGATGCTGGCCGTCAAATGGACATTCTGGCGACTTCGACTTATCTGCGCTACCTAGAATTAACGGGTCAGGAACTGGTGTTCCCCAAAAATGCCTACCAAGGCGACTACGTTAAAGAAATCGCGCAAAGCATTATTGACCAGGATGGCGACACCTATGTACGCCCTGTGGCTGACGTGTATAAAGATGTGCCTGAAGATGTGCAATTTGCTGCTGAATTAGATGCTGATGGCAATAAAGTCGTATTGTCTGGTGATAAAGAAAAACACATTGATGGTTTGATCTTTAACTCACAAGCGTTAATTGGCACAGGCTACCGCGTATTCTTGCAAGCCGCGCTTAAAGCGATTCTGGATGATATTAAAGATGACTTGGGCGAGTTCGGTGTAACCTTCAATCAATGGTTCAGCGAAGAATCATTGACAGACAAAATTGAAGAAGCCTTACAGACTTTAGACCAGCGTGGTTTCCTGTATGAACTGGATGGCAACATCTGGTTTAAATCCACTGCATTCGGTGATGAAAAAGACCGTGTCGTAAAACGCCGTAATGGTCAGACCACCTACTTCGCATCTGACATCGCTTATCACCTGAACAAGTTACAACGTGGCTATACCGATATCATCGATATCTGGGGTTCGGATCACCACGGTTATATCGCACGTGTAAAAGCGGCCATTGATGCGTTGGGCTATGACTCGAAAAAATTAACGGTTCTTCTGGTTCAGTTCGTGAGCCTATGGCGTGGCGGCGAGATGGTACAAATGTCATCTCGTTCAGGTCAGTTCGTGACCTTGCGTGATTTGCGTAAAGAAGTCGGCAATGATGCCGCTCGTTTTTACTACGTGATGCGCAAGTCTGAACAGCACATTGATTTTGACCTGGATCTTGCTGTGTCACAAAGCAAGGACAACGCCGTGTATTACATCCAGTATGCACACGCCCGTATCTGTCGTATGTTAGAAAAAGCAGCTTCTACCAATGTTAACTTTGATGCTACAGCGGCACGTAATTTAGCGGCTAAGCTGGAGCTTGATGCTGAAACTGAAATCCTGGCCAAGCTGGCGGCCTATCCAGAAATTCTGGTCCGTGCTGCAAACAGCTATGAGCCGCATCAAATCGGTAACTACCTAAAAGAACTGGCAGCATTATTCCACGGCTGGTACAACGACAATAAAGTACTCGGTGATGATGCTGAATTGACCCAAGCACGCTTATTGTTATCAGTGAACGTGCGTCAGGTACTGCGTAACGGTCTGGAACTGCTTGGCGTATCAGCTCCTGAGAGCATGTAAGCAAAACACTGTTTTGCATGCTCGCAAGGCGAGAGCTAGGCTCGAAGCAGAAATGTAAAGCACTGCTTTTACATTGATGCAAGAAGGTAAATAGTCAAAGCACTGCTTTTGCATTGATGCAAGACAAGAGCTATGCTCGAAGTGAGCATGTAAGCAAAACATTGCCGTTTATCTGCTGAGCAGACATTTTGTAACTTTAGCTATGTGCTTGAAGATACAGATAAATTAAAATTCTGTGTGATTTGTGATCTAGAGGATGACTTTTGTATCCTGATCACATAGGATGAAGTGATAGTAGGGGCATAACTGCTGTTATGCCTTTTCTATATGTCCCGATTAATAAGAGGAAAATCCCAAGTGTTTGGAAAAACGCAACGCGGTGTATCTGAAAGACCGAATAAGCCTAAAAAGCCACTTATTCCAACCTGGCTCGGCACACTCGTGATCATTTTAATCGTGTTAAGTTTTTTGATGGCACTGATGCTCTGGAAGCCATGGGAACCGGTTAAACCGAAAACTCAAACAAGTGCTGAATCTGTCCAAGAAGAAGATACCAACAAAGATTATCGTTTTTATGACCTGTTACCACAACAGCAAGTGACGCCGATTCCTGAACAGGCCGTCCCTGAAAACAAAAATCAGGATACGGTAGTGATTGTAGAAGCACCTCGACCTGAAGTGGCTACACCTGAGGCGACCACAACTGAGCCTGGTTTAGAAGCCAGCGAAGCACCCGTTGCCGCTCCGGCCAGTTATATTCTGCAAGTTCGCAGCTTTGATGATCCAGATCAGGCCGATGCCCGCCGTGCTGAAATTATTCTCAATGGTTTATCTGCCGATGTGGTACGCAGTGTAGAAAATGGCAAAGTCTGGTATCGCGTGGTTTCAGGCCCTTATGATTCTGCAGAAGCCGCGATTATCGCACAGCAAACCTTGCAGAATAGCGGGATCGATTCCATCGTCGTGAAACGATAAATTTCTAGAAATAAAAAAAAGCGCCTGAGGGTGCTTTTTTTTTATTTGGATCTCTCTCTAACCGTGTCCTTAATAGGAGAGGAAATCCCCCTTTTTTAAAGGGGGACTGAGGGGGATTTTTATTTATTCTAAACGAGAAAATATTTAATCCCTCCAACCTCCCTTTAATAAAGGGAGGGTAAAATCTTTAAACTGTATGCCCCAGCGCTTCACCCATATTCACCAAAGAATTGGCCTTGAATACGGCATCCCACTGCATTTTATTTTCTTCGAATAAAATCACTGCTGTTGAACCGAGGTAGAAACGACCCAGTTCTGCCCCTTTTTCCAGGAACAGATCATGCTGATTAAGTTCGATCCGGCCTGAAGGCTTCACTTTGCCGGTTGCCACGGTTTCAATACCCGCCACAATCATCGCACCGACCAATACCACCGCCATACGGCCGATTTCAGTATCAAACAGACAGACCATACGTTCATTGCGTGCAAACAGGCCCGGAATATTTTCTGCGGTCACCTGATTGACCGAGAATAGCTCGCCCGGTACATATAACGTTTCAGTCAAGGTGCCAGCAAATGGCATATGCACCCGATGATAATCACGTGGCGACAAATATACGGTCGCAAATTCACCGTTTTTGAATGGCTCGGCCAGTTGCGGATCAGCAATCAGTGCTTCAACGGTAAATTTCTGGCCTTTGGCCTGAAACACATCGCCATTTTCAATTTTACCCAGCTGGGAAATCGCACCATCTGCAGGCGAAACAATGCTCGTAGCATCTGGATCAACTGCACGGATACCTTCTTTTAGGGCACGGGTAAAAAATTCATTAAATGATTTGAATTTCAGGGCATTGGCCTGTTCAGCAATCGACATATCAATACCATACTGCGCCTTAAAGGCAGTAATTGCAGCAGTTTTGATAATCGGGTTTTCGCTGGCGGCAATTTTACCCACCACCCGAGACAAGCGATGTTGCGGTACTAATCGTTGAGCTTTAATAAAAAACTGTTGTTTTAAACGTGATTTGATGCTCAAGATGGCAGCTCCCCTGTAGCGATTGGACTATCGAGGCGGTTGCCCCATTCACTCCACGCACCATCATAGGCTCGAATTTTCCAGCCCAGTAAACGACCCAGAATATAGGCCAAACCTGAGCGGTGATGGGACTGGCAGTACACCACAACGGGTTGATTCAAATCAAAGCCCAGTTGTTCCAGACGCTGCTGAGTACGTGGTAAAGGCTGTAATTTTAAATGATTTTCGCGATTAAGGGCAGTACTCCATTCAAAATGACGTGCTCCCGGAATGTGACCGCCGCGTCGAGCCGCTAAACGTAGGCCAGTATATTCATCTTGCGTGCGGCAATCCCAAATTTGAACCTGTTGATTTTCAACCTGTTGGCGCAGTTCATCATAGCCAATCTGAAAATTCGCCTGATGCTCGAGATTAACCTGCAATACGTTCTTCACTGGTGCAAACTGCTCCTGACTGGAAGAAGTCGGCAAACCAGCACCGAGCCAGGCATGAATCCCGCCATTCAACAGACTGGTATTTTCAAAACCCAGACAATGTAGGTTCCAGAGCAAACGCCCTGCCCATGCCCCGCCCTCATCATCATAAGCCACCACATGATGCTCAGGAGAAATATTCAGATAATCAATGAGAGCCTGCAAGCCTTCGGTATCCGGTAACAGTCCCATCGCCGTTTCTTCCTGACGCACCAGAAGTTTAGGCTTTAAATGCAAGGCATGCGGAATATGCAGCTGCTCATACACAGAGGCACGGCTCAGGTCGACAATACGAAGTTTTTCATGGCCCAAATAGGGAACTAAATCTTCTGCCTCAATCAGCAGGCCAAAATTAAAAGCTGCAGCGGTCATCGTTATCATGGCTATTATTGGTCAAATCCTGTTGATCTTAGCACAGCTGGTTTTTACACTGATGTGCTTTCTTTGCAGATGATTAGCAAGATTTTAGCTAAACCCTGGTGTTAAATAAGCTTGCATAAAAAAACCGCCTCTATATAGAAACGGTTCTTAAAAATTATGAATTGTTCAAACTGACTTAAGCAGGTTCATTGATCTCAAAAACCTGACGCAAATAGGCCAAGAACGTATCATTATCGGTCATGGTTTTGCCCGGACTATCCGAGATTTTGGCTACTGACTGACGGTTACATTCCACCAGTTTCAGCACAATATTGAGTGGGGTTTGCCCCATATCATTGGTCAGATTGGTGCCAATGCCGAAACTGACCTGAAAACGGTCTTTAAAGTACTGATGCAATTTCCAGGCTTTTTCCAGATTCAGGCCATCACTAAAGGTCAGCATCTTAGTTTTGCTGTCTATTTTCAGCTTTTTGTAGTGTGCATAGGCCTTGTCACCCCATTCATAAGGGTCGCCACTATCATGACGCAAGCCATCAAACAGTTTGGCAAAGTACAGGTCAAAGTCACGCAAGAACGCATCCATCCCGACTACATCGGTCAAGGCAATGCCCAAGTCACCACGATATTCCTGTACCCAGCTTTCCAGTGCAGATTTCTGGAAATTACGTAAACGTACGTCCAGCGCCTGAAAAGCTTGCAGGAATTCATGCGCCATGGTGCCAATCGGGGTAATTCCCAGCTCTTTGGCTAACAGTACATTACTGGTCCCACGGAACACATGCGGTGCGGCTTTGTGAAATTCTTCGACCACATGCTTTTGCCAATCGAAACTGTAACGGCGACGCGTACCAAAATCTGACACCAAAAATGGTGGATCATTGGGGTTTTGCGCAGCATCATACTGTTTTAATAGCTCGATTTTGGCTTTTAAACGGTGTTCGCCTTCAGCCAACACTTCAGGCGTGCGAATGCGGCTGAAATACAGTTCATTGACAATCGCCAGTACGAAGATCTCGAACATCATCGCCTGAACCATCGGGCCTTCCACCACAATATCCAGACGGCCTTGACTGTCGATACTGGCCTTGATGAAACGGCGCTTGAGCTGGAACAGTTCCAGATAATCCACAAAATCGCTTTTGATAAAACGTAAGCTTCTTAAATATTGCAGTTCATCTTCTTTGAATTTGAGCTGACACAGCAGGTCCAGTTGATGATTGAGATCATCCAGAATATCCGTCAGTGGATAGACTGTATCTTCCAGATTACGACAACGGAAATGGTAGACACTATGCGTTTGCGGAAACTTGTGTAAGACCACTTGTAACATGGTGAATTTGTACAAGTCAGTATCTAACAGAGAATGGATAATTGGAGCCATAACTAAGGGAATATCGCTGTGCTTATCTCTGCATTAAAGCATAAAAAGTCGTGCAATAATGCAGGATTTACGTACAGCCAGGAGAAATATAGACCAAAGTACTGCTGTAAATAACAGCCTATTTATATGCTTTTGCTTTAGATTTTTCTGCTTCCTGGATGATTTTTTGTAGCTGTTTTTCCTGGCCAATCACTTTAGCAAATTCAGCCGTGGTTTTTTGTCCGGCCTTTTTGGCTTGGGCATCACAATCCATCTGACGCAGCTGTTTGGCAATGGCAAATTCCATTTTGAACAAGGCCCCCATTAAAGCGGTATTGCCGCGGTTGTCTCGGGCACAGCGGTCTGCACCATGTTTCAACAAGGTTGTAACAATACTCTGATGACCATAATAGGTCGCCATCATCAGCGGGGTATAACCGTCTTTATTGCGCACATCGACCGGAAAGCCATGCTTTAAAAATTCGTTGATCACTTCGCTATTGCCAATTTTGGCCGCAGTAAAGAACAGGTCGACCAATTCCTGTTGTGAGGTCATCTGAACGCTTGCCGCAGTTTTTGCAGGGGAGATACTCTTTACTTCAGCAGTAGTTGCGAATGCGCAACTGAAGGCAAGAATACTGGCTAAAAATGCTTTTGGCATAAATTTCATGATGAACTCCAACAGAAATCGAAAAGAAAATTTCAGTCACTCAGGATTCAATTCACCTGAGATGAGATAGAAACGGAGTGCCTGTAAAACTCCCCCTAGGGTGCAGGAAAGGTTTGGAGTTTTACAGGACTTTTCGGAGGTGATGCGCTATACCCTAGTCACCAGTTCCTCAAGACCAATCGAGATTAGTCTTTTAATTTTGCAGCTTTGGCTTTAACCGTCGCCAGGTTACCGTTGACTGCTTTGGTCATACGGGTACCGTAGTCTGCATCTGCTTTATAGAAATAAGACAACATGATGTGCTTGGTTTCTGAATCTTTGACATTGCCCAGATCAGCAGCTAGGTTCATGATCAGGTCATCTTTCTCTTTAGCTGTGTATGAACGGTAAAGTTCACCAGCCTGCTTGAAGTTCTGCTCTTTGGTACCGATCTGCTGAACTGTGCCAGTAAGTGGAGTTTGAACCGCACGTGCTTTCGCAGTTGCAGCTTTTGGCTCTTTACGGCTTGGCTCATAGTTCACATCCGAGTCACGCTCAGAGATATTCATGTAGCCATCCTGATTATTGTTGTTCACATTTACCACTGGACGGTTCACCGGAATTTGCTGGTGATTCGCGCCTAAACGGTACATTTGGGTATCTGAATAAGAGAAGATACGGCCTTGTAACAGACGGTCTTCTGATGGCTCGATACCTGGTACTAGGTTACCTGGCGCAAATGCCGACTGTTCAGTCTCGTTGAAGAAGTTCTTCGGCATACGGTTCAGCGTCAAAGTACCGACTTTGGTTTCTGGAACCAGCTCAGTTGGCCAGATTTTGGTTGGATCTAACGGATCAAAATCAAAGCTGTTTAGATCTTTAGGATCAATCACCTGGATATACAGATCCCATTTCGGGAAATTACCTGCATAGATGTTGTTATAAAGATCATTGGTCAAGTGATTGAAATCTTTACCTTGTTGTACAGCCGCTTCTTTGACGTTCAAGCCCTTCACACCCTGTTTAGAGCGGAAGTTGAATTTCACGTACTTGTATTCGCCTTTGTCGTTATACAGTTTGTAGGCATGTACACCGAAACCGTCCTGTTCGCGGTAGCTGGTTGGGACACCTTGCTTGCCATAAACATAAGTCAGCATGTTGGTTGCCCAAGGCTGGCTAGACAGGAAGTCAAATACACGGTTGGCATCTTGTACATTGGTGACCGGGCTTGGTTTCATCGCATGGATGAAATCCGGGAATTTGATCGCATCACGGATAAAGAAGACTGGCGTCTGGTTACCGACTAAGTCCCAGTTACCTTCCTGGGTATAGAATTTGATGGCGAAACCATGAGGGTCACGTAGGGTTTCTGGTGAACTTTTACCATGAATGACGGTAGACATACGCACAAAAACTGGAGTTTTGGTACCGGCCTTGAATAAAGAAGCAATCGTTAAATCAGACAGATCTTTCGTCGTAACGAATTCACCATAAGCCCCTGTACCACGTGCGTGAACCACACGTTCAGGAATACGCTCACGACCAAAACGTTGCAGTTTTTGAACCACTTGCACATCTTGCAGCAAAGTTGGACCTTGTGGACCCGCAGTGATCGAGTTCTGGTTGTCGCCAACTGGTGCCCCGTTATCTTTGGTTAATGGCGCAGCTTGGGCAGCTGTCACCGTTGCAAGCATTGCAACAAGTAATGAACGCTTAAACATTTCTAAATCTCTCAATTTAATACCTTTCCTGCATGCAGCTAAGATACTTGAGAGTAAAAAATAGATAAAACAGATAATTTTTATGCTTACGATCGTGTTTTTAGATAGTTTAAAATATTATCAATGATAATCAATAAATTAAGCCCGTTTTTTAGACATTAACTTAATAATAGATGAGTCTGATCTTGCTACAATGGCGGCATTTTTAAATCTGACTGAAATTGATTATGCGTGCATTATTACAACGGGTACTGGAAGCCCAAGTCGTGGTCGATGGTGAAACCACCGGAGAAATTGGCAAAGGTATTCTGGTTTTTCTGGGCTTAGGTAAAGAAGATAATCTGGAAAAAGGCAAAAAGCTGATTGATAAGATATTGAAATATCGCTTCTTTGATGATGAACAGGGCAAAATGGGCTGGAATGTTGCCCAAGCCGGAGGTGGTTTGCTTCTGGTTTCACAATTTACCTTGATGGCACAGACCCACAAGGGTTTACGTCCAGACTTTGGCCCGGCCATGCCACCTGCCGAGGCTAAAGCACTTTATGAGCAGCTAGTAGAATATGCTCAACGCCAGTTTGAACATGTACAAACCGGTATTTTTGCCGCTGACATGAAAGTGCATCTGGTCAATGATGGGCCGGTGACATTTAATCTGGAAGTTGAATGATTCAGTAAAAAAGCCCTCGAATTGAGGACTTTTTCTTTTAAAAAATCTTTCATCCTTTCACCCCTCTTTGTGTTTCTCCCAAAGGGAGAAAGAAAAGGTTGGATGAAAGATTTTTAACTTATTTACCAGTTTTTTCTTTAATAAACTGACGTACCATTTTCACTTTTTCTTTGACTGGCTTTGGCAGTTTTGGTGGAATCATCTTCGCCACCTGGTTAAACCAGACCAGCAAACCGAAGTCACCTTCCATTTTGATGGTGCCACTTTGCATGCCGGTCATAAATGCGGTCGGATCACCTTTAATTAAAGTCTTTACGCCCTGCTCACTGTCAGCAAACTGCAAAACAAAATCTGCTTTTTCAGCATCACCAGAAACGGTCTCGATATGGTCGTTATTCACAATGATCTGACGTGCCATCCCCTCATCCGTACCAATCTGGATGCGGAATTGACGCCCATGTACCAGTTCGATGAATTTTGGGCTGGTACGTGCCAACTGTTTCATACGTAATGCTAAACCTGCGACCAGTAAGTCCAGCGGATCTGTACTTACATCAACAAGAGGAAGTTTTAACACAGGAATGGACGACAGTTTCATGGAGGATGCCTATTCTAATTGTACGAAAATTGACAAATATCCTAGCATAGTTCTGGGCTAGGTGGATTATGCAGTTTGTATCATATTTCCAAACTGAAAAATGCACCCGTGGGTGCATTTTTTTCATTACAACTTGTAGAATTAACGGCTTGAAAGCTGCTGCTGGTCGTCTTCATACACTGGCGTATGTTCGATGCAACGGCGTTTTGCCAAAGCACGCTCAGCACGACGATCTTCACGCAACAACAGGCCAGTCACGACCATCATGACCGCAGTTAACGCGCTCAGGTAACTATACGTCATTGGTAGCTCAAACCAGGTTTGAGTTCCTACACGAATCACCTCGATCAGGCCCCATACCAGCATCCCGGCCGCCATAAAGCTTAACCAGCGACGATAAGGCGAGAAGAACACAGCAAGCACAGCTACAGCGACTAAACTGAAGCCCACAATCGTTGCTAAATTCGCTGTTACCATATAACCCCCTCCATCCAGATAGATAGTTTCCGCTTGATATTGCAACGCTTCTATCTATTGAATTTCGTTAAATCAATAAAATGGAATCTGTTGATTTGTATCTCTATGCCTGCATTATGCTGAGTTTTTTGCATAAAAAAAGTCCTGTCTTCCAGCCTAACGACATACTTTGTCGCGATATTATATTGTCATTACATTTTTTGCTTTTCACATTTTTGTGGATCAATGACTGCGCCAATGTTGGCGTGTCATTACAAAATTATCAGTAGTTTTTTTAAGTTAAAAAATTATTTTTCCGTTTAAGATGATCGATGTTTTTGTAGGCAAATTTCATCGCTCACTTATGCAACTCACATCATAAGCAATAAAAAACGCGACCCGGAGGTCGCGTTTAAAATCAATCAAAGCCTGTACTTATGCACGGTTCAGGTCTTTATCATGTACACCGAGCAGATACAGCACACCGTCCAGACCGACGCTAGAAATTGCCTGATTGGCGTTTTGGCGTACCAGAGGTTTGGCACGGAAAGCCACACCGAGGCCTGCAATCGAGAGCATTGGCAAGTCATTGGCGCCATCACCGACTGCAATGGTTTGTTCCAGGGAAATTCCCATCTCCTGGGCGATTTCACCGAGCAAGAGTGCTTTGCGTGCGCCATCGACGATATGGCCTTTGACTTCACCGGTAACAACACCATCCTGAACATCGAGTGCATTGGCATGCACTTCATCAATATCCAGTTTAGTTTGCAGATATTCAGCAAAATACTGAAAGCCGCCAGAAAGAATTGCAGTACGGTAACCTAGTGCTTTTAAAGTCGAAATCAGGCGTTCAGCTCCTTCGGTAATCGTCAGGCGCTCGGCAATTTTCGGAAGTACCGAAGCGTCCATGCCTTTTAACAAGGCGACACGTGCACGGAAGCTTTGCTGGAAGTCCAGCTCGCCTTGCATAGCACGTTCGGTAATTTCTGCGACCTGTTCACCAACACCGGCTTCAATCGCCAGTTCGTCAATAACTTCCTGTTCGATCAGGGTTGAGTCCATATCGAAGCAAACCAGACGGCGGTTACGGCGATAGGCATTGTCTTCTTGTACCGCGACATCGACATTCAGTTCATTCGACAGGCTGAGGCAGGCCGCGCGCATGGCAGCTGCATCTAGCATCTGTCCGCTTAAACCGAACTGGACACAGGCACGTTTTGGCCCGCTGCTCTGGCCATCTAAAATGGGGCGACCAGACAGACGGGTCACGGTTTCAATATTAAAACCCTGACCCGAGACAATCTGGGTCACGGCTTGCAGATGAGAGGCATTTAATTCAGGGGCCAATGCCGTTACGATATAACGTGTGCGTCCACCCTCTTTGACCCACTGATCATATTCAGTCGCAGAGATCGGTTTAAAGCGCACAGTTAACCCGATATCATGTGCTAGAATCAGGATCTCCTTCATGGCTAATGCTGTCGCTGTCTGGTCTTCAGAGGCTACAACAATACCTAAGGTTAACTGATTATGAATAACCGCTTGCCCTACATCTAAAATCTGTAAGGAATGGGCGGACAAAACCTGCATTAATCGTGTAAATTGATTAGGCTGGTCAGGTCCTAAGAATGATATAAGAATGATTTCTCGCATGAATTGACTCGGGTCTGAGCTACAACTATTGTTAGAATCATAATCGAAATTGAACAGAATTGCCTTGGAAGTTTACGTTGAATGCGCCTAGACAAGGGCTATTTGCTAGCCTATTGATTGTAAGTTTTGCTCTGCATACCTTTTTACTGGTATTGGCAACCACTCACCAACTGAATGAAAACCGTGCCAATCAGGGACAGCTGATCACCAGTCAACTGGTGACAGACAGCCTGTCTGAGCTTGAACCACCCAACCGCGTTTCTCTGGCGTTGCTGGCAAATCGTTATGCCACCAATCCAAGTGTCGCTTCCATCCGGATTCTAGATGCGAAAGCTCAGGTTTTAGCCACTGGCGGACTGACCAAAACCCGCGAGGGTGAAGTTTTTGTCCGTGATGCGCTGCAAAATGAGAAAAAAGTCGGTGTGATTGAAATCACTCTGATTGAACCAAGTATTGGTGAAATTCTGCGGACACAATGGCTGGCAATTTTGTTCTCGTTCATCATTCATGGTCTGCTCTGGGTCGCTTATCGTGCCGTGGCACGTCCAAGCCGAACCGAATATCTGGCGCGCATCAATAACGAATCGCGACTGAAATTCGAGATTCAGACCCTGACCCAGGCATTGGAACAGGAAAAGCATAATGCGGCACTGGCGATTGCCCAAGCCCAACAGGCAGTGAAGAACAAAGCCAAAGAAAAAGAACATAAGCCGGCGGTACTGGAAAGCGATAGCCTGAGCTTAAACATCCAGTTCTACGATCCAAAACAGTTACTGGATAGCGTGAATAAAACCGTTTCGGTGCCTTATTTCAATCTTTGCCAGATTTTTCTGAATAAAGCCACCGAACTCTGTGTGCAACGCTATAAGTTGAATAGTTCTGATATTTGTACCGTACATAAATTTGATGAAAAAGGTGCCACCATCAGTATCGCGGCAGACAAACCGAATGCCCTGGCCTGCCTGACCATGATCAGTGCTGTGTTCCAGCTGCTTTCGGAAGTCCTGTATAAACGCTATCGTGAAGAAAAACGTTTTGTGCTACAAACCCGCAGCGCGATTGCTTCTAAAGTCGAGGAGATGCAGCTCAGCTCGGTACAGGCCGCTGAGCGCCTGACTCAGCATCTGGTCGCGAAAGAAAGTGCCTTACATGTACCGAACACCTTGCTGAAAGATGTGAGTGATCACTTCCAGCTGGTCAGCATGCCGAATCCAACCAATGTCCTGACCCGTCATGCTTTTGTGGTGAATGGGATGGATGCTGAAAGCGCCGAGCTGGCACAGACTTTTAGAACCGAAATTCTAAAATCCAAACAGTCCAAAGCCTCATAAATATCCCTGAATGTTGCAATTAAAAAAGCCGGATTCAACATCCGGCTTTTTTATGGGTATAAAAAATACGCCAGTGTGTCTTGGACTACCCTTTAAATTTTTAACTGTTTTTGTTCCAGCAGATATTGCTGGGCATTATAAGGCTGGGCCGGATCCTGACAGGGAACTTTATGCCACTGACCATCGGCATCTAACTCCCATGCATTTTGACAGTCTTTTAAATAGCTGATCAGACCATCTTTATAAATCCGTTTTTTCAGCTCTGGATCCAGCACCGGGAAACAGGTTTCGACCCTAGAAAACAGATTGCGCCCCATCCAGTCAGCACTGGCACAATACAGTTTCTTGGCGCCGCCATGCTCAAAATAATAGACCCGGGTATGTTCCAGGAAACGCCCAACGATTGAACGTACCTGAATATTTTCTGACATGCCGGTGACTTGTGGAATCAGACAGCAGATTGAACGGACAATGAGGTCAATTTTTACCCCAGCCTGCGAAGCCTGATACAGGGCAGCAATTAATTGCGGTTCGGTAAGCGCATTCACTTTGATAATGATATGTGCGGCTCTGCCGGCCAGGGCAAATGCCTTTTCCTGATCAATCAGTTTCAGCAGTTCGCTATGCAGGGTAAACGGTGCATGCAGCAAGGCTTTCAGTTTGGCCATTTTCCCCATGCCGGTCAGTTCCTGGAACATGCGGTGCACATCTTCACAGATATCCGGCTGTGTGGTCATCAGGCCATAATCGGTGTACATGCGGGCATTCCCGGCATGATAGTTTCCGGTACCCAAATGCGCGTAACGCAGTAATTCCTGATTTTCACGCCGGACGATCAGAATCATTTTGGCATGGGTCTTATAACCGACGATACCATACACCACCACTGCCCCGGCTTCTTGCAGGATATTGGCCACCATAATATTAGATTCTTCATCGAAACGCGCCCGCAGTTCAATCACGGCCGTGACTTCCTTGCCATTCCGTGCAGCTTCTGCCAGCACCTGAACAATTTCCGAGTCCGGACCACTGCGATACAGCGTCTGCTTGATCGCCAGCACCGCCGGATCCTTGGCCGCTTCGCGCAGTAAAGTAATCACCGGCTGGAATGAATCAAAAGGATGATGCAGCAGCACATCCTGCGCCTTCAAAATTTCAAAAATGCTTTTCTGTTTACGGAAAATTTTCGGAATGACCGGACTAAAATGCGGATACTTTAATTCCGGACGCTCAAAACTGGTACTCAGGCGGGACAAATTGATCGGTCCATCAATCCGGTACAGTTCCTGTTCCGTCAGATCAAATTCATCTAGCAAATAGTCGATGATGTTCTGTGGAGAGTCATTTTCAATTTCCAGACGTACTGCACGACCAAAGCGGCGCGATGACAATTCGTCTTTTAAGGCCACTGCCAGATCGTCAACATCTTCCGACAATACCAGATCGGCATTGCGGGTAACCCGAAAGGCATAACATCCGGTCGCTTTCATGCCGGGAAACAAATCACTGATATGCTGCTGGATGATCGCAGTCAGAAATATCTGGGTGGTATTGTTTCCGGTGACGTCTTCCGGAATTTTAATCAGGCATGGCAAGGAACGTGGTGCTGGCACAATCGCCATCTCGATTTCACGGCCAAAGGCATCTTTACCTTCCAAGCTGATAATAAAGTTCAGACTTTTATTGACCAAACGTGGAAAAGGATGTGAAGGATCCAGACTGATCGGGGTCAGTACCGGTTGCACTTCTTTGGCAAAAAAGGCTGCAATCCAGGCCTTGTGTTTTTCCAGAAGATCCTGGTATTGAAGAAACTGAATCCCCTGTGCCTGAAGTTCAGGCAAAATCGCATGCTTCAGCACCTCATACTGTTTGTTCACTGTGGCATGAATGGACTGGGACAGTTCTTGTAGAATCAGCTCGGTGGGTACAGCATCAGGCGTCCGGGTAGTCGCATTCAAGTCTTGCTGTTTCATCAGCCCGGCAATCCTGATTTCAAAAAACTCATCCAGGTTACGGGAAAAAATAATCAGGAAGTTTAAGCGCTCTAAAATCGGTAAATTCGGATCGAGTGCTTGTGCCAAGACACGACGCTGAAATTTAAATAAGGAAAGTTCCCGATTAAAATAGGTCGCTGACGAATGCTGAAATTGTTCCATGCCCTCTCAATGCTGCTGATTACAGTCTGTTGTTTCACATCATTGAGGGGCGATCTTAGGCAGACTTCATGACACTTATGTTACAAAGCTCGATAAATCCATATAAATTAATATTCTAACTTTTTCACACTATAAAAAAATCATACTCTGGTTCGTTGTGTGCTGTCATCAAACTGCAATTAGGTGTCTGTTTTTTTAGTTTGTCTGGCCGCCCAATAAGTGGCTAAAGCTGGCCCTGAAATATTATGCCATAGACTGAAAATGGCGCTTGGTAAAGCAGTAAGTGGTGATGCGGCAAAATGGGTCGCCGCCAAGGCCACACCCAGACCAGAATTTTGCATCCCCACTTCAATGGATACCGCACGACAGTCTATTTCTGCCAAGTGAAATATGCGACTGGCCCAATAACCCAGTAAATAGCCCATACCATTGTGTAAGGCCACGATCCCTAAAATCATTAAACCGGACTCCAGAATCTGGGTTTTGCTGCCGGCAATAATCGCCGCGACAATTGCCACAATCGCAATCACAGAAATCAACGGCATGACCTGAATATAGGCCGTGACTTTTTGCTTGAGTAGCGCCCGTACGATTAAGCCCAGAATAATTGGGAATAACACCACCTGTAAGATCGACACCAGCATCGACCAGGCATTGATCTCAATCCACTGACTGGCCAACACATAGAAAATGGCCGGAGTTAAAATGGGCGCCAGTAAAGTCGAAACCGAGGTACAGGCGACCGACAAGGCAGTATTGCCCTTGGCCATATAGGTAATCACATTGGATGCAGTTCCGCCCGGACAGCAACCCACCAAGATTACCCCGATGGCAATCTCTGGTGGCAGCTGGAACAGCTTGCACAGCAAAAAGGCCAAACCCGGCATCACCATAAACTGGGCGACGACGCCAATCGCTACTGCCTTCGGACTTTGCAAGACACTTTTAAAATCTCCGACGGTCATGGTCATGCCCATGCCGAACATGATGATGCCCAACATCCACGGAATATAAGCCCGTAACCAGACAAAAACTTCAGGGATCATCAAGGCAATGCCGGAAAAAAGCAGCACCCATAAAGCAAAGGTTTTTTGGACAAATTGGCTAAACTGGAGCAAGGCTGACATGGGTTTCATCCAGGTGACATTAAGGGAGAAAAAGCAAGATAAAACAGGCACCCGTTGATGCCTGAATTTTTATATTCAAATATAAATAAGATCAAAGGGATATTAAGTTCTATCCCTATCCAGTGTTAAGCTGCTTGAACAATATCTTTCACATAGATACGTTTCACGCCATGCGACAGCATATCCTGCCAGGCATGTTGCAAGGAACCATTCAGGTCAATGCCCTTGGTGGCATCGGCAATCACATAGGTTTTAAAGCCCAGTTTGCAGGCATCGATTGCAGTCCAGGCCACACAAAAGTCCGTAGCAATCCCGACCACAAATACGGTATCAATCCCACGTTCACGCAGATAGCCAGCAAGACCCGTCGGGGTTTTCTGGTCAGCTTCCATAAAGGCCGAGTAACTGTCGATCTGGGAATGAAAACCCTTGCGAATGATGAGTTGTGCTTGCGGTAAATTTAAATCCGGATGCAGTTCGGCATCGCGTGTCCCTTGCACACAATGCTTTGGCCATAAGACCTGAGTGCCATAATCCAGCTGAATGCTGTCATAGGCTACTTTGCCGGGGTGGTTGTCTGCAAAAGAAATATGGTTGTCCGGATGCCAGTCTTGGGTCAGGATAATATGCTTAAAATGCTGCCCCAATAGATTAATATTTGGAATAATCTGGTCAGCATTGGCTACAGCCAGATTGCCTCCCGGGGTAAATCCTCTTTGTACGTCTACGACCAGTAAAGCAACATTATTCTGCATCTGTTTTCATCCATTGAAATCTCGATTTATGCCCAAGCATAGCGCAAAATACCTCAGGATTTTTAGCTCTACGGTTAAAAATGGCATGACTGTGTATTCTCGGCATGTGTATATGAGCAGATCAATAGATTCATTGTTTTTGACAAATATGAGATGAGTTCCGGGCTTGTATCAAGCTAGATCTCTGCAAAAAAATAAGTTTTAAGATAAAGTGATGAGTCTTTTTAATAATAAAACAGTGTATTTAATTCTTAAATTCTGAAAATAAAAAAGCCTGCAAGAGCAGGCTTTTTTAAATCGTTGAACCTTACACTTTAGTGCGGTTCACCAAGAACAGCATACATAATGCAGAGATGATGATACATGGGATCGCAGCAGTAATGACCCCCGCAGCACCGAAACCTGCTGTCAATAACTGACCGGCAATGACTGGCCCCAGCATGGCACCGATACGGCCAACTGCAGATGCAACACCAACACCAGTACCACGCACTTCTGTCGGATAAACGATACTACCGAAGGCATACAGTACACCCTGACAGCCAATCACGAAGGCACCGGCCAATGCTGCTGCCATATACATCTGGTTCAGCGAGCTTGCACCATTCAGCGCCAGTAGACCTGCCAGAATACCGCCGTACATCAACAGGATCACATAGGCTTTCTTCCAGCGGTCGGTTAGCATACCCAAAATAATCGTACCAATCGTCGCTGTCACCATGAAGTAGAACTGTGCGGTTGAACCATCCTTACGTGTGAAGCCAAGTTCCATAAACAATGATGGCAACCAGCTCAACATGATGTAAACCACCATCAAGGTAAAGAAGTAGCTCACCCAGATACATAGCGTACGTAACAGGTTGTCCGAATTAAACAGGTCCTTGAATGAACCCTGCGGTGCAACAGCAAGTTCTGCAGCCGTTTTGTTCTGTGCTTTCAGGTATTCCTTCGATTCAGGCAAAAATAACATCATCAGCGGAATGGCAAGAATCGGTAACAGACCTCCGAGATAAAAAACATTCTTCCAGTTAGCACCAAATTCAGTCGCTGCAATTAAAGACAAAATCGCTGCACCGACTGGCATACCGCAGTACATCAAGCCCACTGCACGGCCACGATTTTGTGGAGAGACTGCTTCAGAAGCAAGTGTGATCAGAATTGGCATCGCGCCGCCCAGACCTGCTCCAGCCAGGCAACGCACTGCCAGCAAGCTGTTAAAGCTATTGACCCAGACGGTACATAAGGTAAATACAGCAAATACTGCTGTCGACCAGATCAAGACTTTCTTACGGCCAATGCGGTCCGCAAATCGCCCACCAACCAGTGCACCCGGTAATAAACCCAGAATCCCTGCACTAAAAAACATACCCAACTGGGAACTATCGAGACCAAAATGCTCACGAATACCTGCAGCAGCAATTCCGGCTGCCTGAATATCTAAGCCTTCAATCACCGCAATCAGAAAACAGATCGCGACCGTGACGATAGCATGCTTATTGTCTGATTTTTCCATTGGATTATCCTTGTTCAATCAGCGTTACAAAAGACAGCCATCATCTATGAGCCTGATTGCAGAAATAACTATCAATAAGTTGAACGTTTTGCTTAGATATTCCCAAAGGAGTAGAGGCAGATAAAAATAGGATAAGACCAGATAAAGTCGCAAAAACACTTAATCAGAACACCATAAAGTTCAAGACTTAGACTTTAAGGCTTATACATCAAGTTAAAAAATTAACCGATAAGAAAAAAAATTCTCAATTTATTGATATTTAAAAAAGATTAGTCTTAGTAGTTTTTGGATCTATTTGTCTTGGTACGAGAACGCGATCAAGATGTACGAGGTCTCAATTTATCCAATATAACTATTAATCAAAAATCAAAAGGCATAAAAATGGCAGATTTCAGCTGATCTTTTTGCACAAGCCTTATCATTATTGGGTTCATTTGGGGCAATATCCTCTTTTGTTTAGACTGGAGACATAACTTTGGTCTCAGGATTTTGCTTTATAAATCATCTTATTTATTACTTGATTGTTTCCAAAAGGCTTTGTATAAAGAATTCAGTAGCTTTTACTAAAGCATATTGTTCTTATGCGTTTGATCAGTCATAATTTGCATAAGCAATATTCAATTCAATGCAAATCTATTGAATTTGCTATAAATCAAAATACAAATCCATCCCAATTTATGTTTTCTCATTCCTTTCGGATGGACAAATAGGATAGTTTTTTAAAATGACTCAGCAAGCACAGACCATTCAAGGTTCCATAGTCGCAATCGTCACCCCTATGTTTGAAGATGGCAGCGTAGATTGGAAGGGTCTCGAGAAGCTGGTTGAATGGCATATTGCAGAGGGCACCAACAGTATTGTTGCTGTTGGAACGACAGGCGAAGCCTCTACTCTCAGCATGAGTGAACACACCCAGGTGATCAAAGAAATCATTCGTGTGGCCAACAAACGTATTCCTATTATTGCTGGTACAGGTGCAAACTCGACCCGTGAAGCGATCGAACTGACTCGCGAAGCCAAAGAGCTAGGGGCAGATGCCGCTTTACTGGTGACGCCGTATTATAATAAACCAACTCAGGAAGGCTTATACCAGCATTATAAAGCCATTGCTGAAGCGGTTGACCTGCCACAGATTCTTTATAATGTTCCAGGCCGTACCGGTGTGGATATGGCCAATGAAACCGTGATTCGTCTGGCGGATATTCCACAAATTATCGGTATTAAAGATGCGACTGGCGATGTACCGCGCGGTGCTGAATTGCTACAAGGCCTTGTAGGCAAAGATATGACTGTTTATTCGGGTGATGATGCGACTGCATATCAACTGATCGGACATGGCGCCAAAGGTAATATCTCGGTCACGGCAAACGTGGCTCCGAAAGCCATGAGCGAAGTGTGTGCCGCTGCCATTGCTGGTGATGCAGCCACAGCTGAACAGCTAAATGCTCAGGTTGCAAATTTACACAATATTTTATTTTGCGAATCGAACCCAATTCCTGTGAAATGGGCACTCCATGACATGGGCTTAATTGGTACAGGTATTCGCCTTCCATTAACACCACTTGCAGAACAATATCGCGCTCCGCTTCATGAAGCACTGGTAGAAGCGGGCGTTATTAAATAAAAGAGCACAAGATTATGCAATTACGTTTAGGACTTAGCCTTACACTTTCAGTATTCAGTTTGGCAGGTTGTAGTTCAATGGCCTTTAATAACGGCACTTTAGACTATAAAGAGACTACTACCCTGGAAGCTTTACAATATCCTGAAGGCGCCATGGTTCGTCCTGCAACGCCATTGTATCCTGCTCCAATAGTTGATCCACTTGCAATTGAACATGCACCGAAGCTTGAAAACCAGCGTGGCAACCGTTTTGCCTTGCCACGTCCACAAGCCCAGACTGAAAACTCAAATACAGCTGATCTGACCGAAACCAATACGGTGGGTAAACCACAGTTGGTCACTGACGGAAATCTTAATCCGCTGCTTAAAATTGAGGGAAATTCTGCTACAATTTGGCAATATACACTTGCCACCCTCAGCAGTCTGAATCATAGCATTGTTGTGCAGAGCAAAAATCGTTATGAAGTCACGATTAAAGTCGACCAGCAGACTTATGTATTAAGATTATCTTCTGTCGGTTCAAGTAATAACCTCGCTGTGTTCAATGCCGATAACAGTTTTGCCGACCGTGAAAAAGCCGCAGAACTGCTCAACCAGATTTACCAAAATTGGCCAGCCTAGACATTTCTAGGCATTTTTTTTGTAAAAGGTTCCCTCATGTTAAAACAAACCTTGCTCTATACTGGTAAAGCGAAATCTGTCTACACCACAGACAGTTCAGACCATCTGATTTTAGTCTTTCGCGATGATGCCTCAGCATTCAATGGCGAAAAAATTGAGCAACTAGATCGTAAAGGCAAGGTGAACAACCGTTTTAACGCCTTCATCATGGAAAAACTGGCAGAAGCGGGAATTGAGACCCACTTTGAAAAGCTACTGACTCCAAATGAAGTGCTGGTGAAAAAACTGGATATGATCCCGGTTGAATGTGTGATCCGTAACTATGCAGCAGGTTCTTTATGCCGCCGCCTGGGTGTGGAAGAAGGCAAGGAACTGACTCCTCCAACATTTGAATTGTTCTTTAAAGATGATGCGCTTGGCGATCCAATGGTCAATGAGTCACAAGCCATTGCTTTAGGTTGGGCGACTGCTGAACAATTGGCGAAAATGAAAGAATTGACTTACCAAGTGAATGACGTGCTTAAAGCATTGTTTGACGCAGGTAACATGATTCTGGTCGATTTTAAACTTGAATTCGGCGTGTTCCACGACCGTATCGTACTGGGTGATGAATTCTCTCCAGACGGTTGCCGTCTATGGGACAAAGACACCAAGAAAAAACTGGATAAAGACCGTTTCCGTCAAGGTTTAGGCGGCGTGGTTGAAGCCTATGAAGAAGTGGCTGACCGTTTAGGTATCGACCTGGACAACATCTAATCTGTAAATGCGCAGATTCGAAAAAACCGAGCTTTTTAGCTCGGTTTTTTATTTCCGGCTTTTAATCGGAAAAATAAATTTTTATTATTAAAATGATCGTTTTTACATCAAAAACTACATGCATTAGTATTATCACATACTAGGCAAATCAGTGAGTTGACGCACTTTACTCCATATTTTCCGACCAAATTTCTCCTCTACCCTCTAGGATGTTATCTCCCTCAAAAACATCCTACTTTCAGCCCAATTCGCCTTGAATTGGGCTTTTTTTTAATCTGTTCAATTAGTTGGGATACCCAGCTTTATTGCTGCTGTTGTTGCTGTTGCCAACGGCGTTGCTGTAAACGCTCCCCTTCAACTTCACGTTTATTACGTGCTGATTCATACAGTTTGGTATCCTTCAGTTCTGGCGGCATATATTCCTGTAGCACAAAATGCTCAGGATAATTATGCGGATACAGATAATCCACGCCATAGCCCTGCTCTTTCATCAGCTTGGTTGGCGCATTTCTTAAATGCAAAGGCACTGGCAAATTTGAAGTTTTATCTGCGAGTTCCATCGCCTTGTTAATCGCCAGATAGGTACTGTTACTTTTAGCACTGGTCGCCAGATAAACTGCACATTGCCCCAAAATAATCCGGCATTCTGGCATTCCCACGGCCTGTACCGAACGGAAACATTCCCCTGCCAATAGCAAGGCATTTGGATTAGAGTTACCGATATCTTCGGATGCGGCAATCAGCATACGCCGTGCAATGAATACCGGATCTTCACCACCTTTGAGCATGCGTGCCATCCAGTACAAGGCTGCATCCGGATCACTGCCACGAATCGATTTAATAAAGGCCGAGACCAGATCATAATGCTGTTCACCGGACTTGTCATAACGGGCAATATTCTGCTGTGCGACTTTGACCACCACCGCATTGGTGATGATATTTTCCATATCCGCTTCAAAGGTACTGGCAATCAGATCCAGTAAATTCAGTGCCTTGCGGGCATCTCCTGCTGCGAACTGGATCAGGGCATCAAATTCTTCAATCAGGATATGTCTTTCCTGCAAGAAAGAGTCATTTTGTAAGGCTTGCGTCAACAAAGTCTGAATCGATTCAGCGCTCAATGCATTCAGGCTATACACCTGACAACGTGACAATAAGGCACTATTTACTTCAAAAGACGGATTTTCAGTGGTGGCGCCAATTAAGGTAATTTTCCCTTTCTCGACCGCATTTAATAACGCGTCCTGCTGGGATTTATTAAAGCGATGAATTTCGTCAATAAATACCACTGGCGTCAGCAAATCGCCACCCTCGGCAATGATTTCACGCAGTTCTTTCACCCCGGTATTCAGTGCAGACAGGCTGATAAAAGGTCGGTCTACCGCTTGAGCCAGCAGTAAGGCAATGGTGGTTTTTCCGACTCCGGGAGGTCCCCAGAAAATGATCGAAGGCAGATGCCCCTGATCAATCATCTGGCGTAAGGGCGCATGTTCTCCCAGCAAATGTTCCTGCCCGATAATCTGTGTAAGGTCGCGTGGCCGTAAGCGTTCTGGAAGCGGGATATGACTATCTGACATGTTATTATTGGCTCAAACTAAATTCTGATCTCATTCTAACACCAGCAGTTTTGATTCCAAGAATGCAAACATCAAGCATAAAAAATTAATTTATGGAGATATCCTCTATTTTTTTAATTCTGAATGAATTAATCTCTATAAAAGCGAATAATTTGAACATGATTAATTGTGAATTAATTACAGTGTAATTTTCATATTGTTTATTCTAATTAAAAGAAACTTATCTCGCCCCTTGGGCACTTTTGGGTTGTAGTGGTGAATGCATGAAGCATGATAAATTTGAACATGGAGCTGTGAGTCGGTCTAAGCCACTGACGTCATCATCACTGATTGCACCCCACGTTCACTTGTCTGAATCGGTTTTATTAAAAAATCTGATCGATGCCTTACCGCAACCCTTGTGGGTCAGCAACAAACAACATCTGCAATATTTTAACGATGCCATGACTGATTATCTTGGCATGAACCTGAATGAACAGGGCCATCTGCAATGGCAGAGTTTTATTCATACCGAGGACTTGCAGCTATTTTTAGCGCAGTGGCATGCTGCGCTGGATCAGCATCAGAATTTTGAAACCCAGTGCCGGATTAAACGCAATGATAGCCATTATCGCATGTGTAGCCTGGCGGTAAAATTTCATCATGAAGTTAACCATTTGCTGCAATGGGCAGTTTCCCTGACCGATGTGCATGATTATTTTGAGATCCAGCAGCAACTTTCTCAGATTGTTTCAACCCAGGAAAACATGCTGGATGCCAGCGCAGACTGCATTAACATTATCAGCCCTGAAGGCGAGATTCGACATAGCAACCAGTCTGGCTGTCTGGCACAAGTAAGTGAGACCGCAGGACAAAATCAAGACCGTTCATTGTGCTGGTTAAATCGCTTAACCCCTGAAGCCCGAAAATCCGGGCAACGTGCTCTGAAACAGGCAGCCCAAGGCTTAAACAGCCGTTTCTCCAGCAAAGTTCAGATTAAAGATCAACCAATCCAATATTGGGATCATCTGCTCACCCCGATTCTGGATCAGCACAATATTACCCAAAATATTCTCTGTGTATCACGCAATATTAGTCAGCAAAAAATTGCAGAAACACGTTTAAAAGAAGTGATTAAACGGGATGAACTCACCGGCCTGTATAATCGCAGTACCTTCTATAAAACCTTTAAACAGGTACTGTTAAAGGCCAAACAACAACAGACCATAGCGGGTTTACTGCTGATCGATCTGGACTATTTCCGGCATATCAATGACACCTTGGGCCATATTGCTGGTGATCATCTGCTACATGTCTTAGGCAAACGCTTCCAGACCTGTTTCGGTCCGAATACCATCATCGCCCGTTTGGGTGGCGATGAATTTGCTGTGCTGGTGAAAAATCTGGAAAGTGAAGAACAGCTGCTGGCAACGGCGCAAATGGCCTATGCCCAGCTGGATCAGCCCATCAATTATGTCGGCAATAGCATCAGCAGTGCCATGAGTATTGGCTGTGCCATCTATCCACGTGATGCCTTAAATACTTCTAATTTGCTGAAATGTGCTGATATCGCCTTAAACGACCTGAAAAATAGTGGTCGTGGTGGCATCCGCATGTTCAATCAGGAAATGTGCGGTTCACTGGAAAATATGAC
Source organism: Acinetobacter sp. 129952 (assembly GCF_056642055.1). Next base: position 243,255 of record NZ_JBWVSU010000003.1, read on the forward strand.
CAAGCAGCTGACTCTGGCACGCAAAATTATTCTCGCCGATCAGATCATTCCCTATTACCAACCTAAAGTACGTCTTTCTGATGGTGCAGTGATTGGTTTCGAAGCACTATTACGCTGGCAAGATCAGAATCAGAACATTCAGTTACCTTCCGAAATTTTTGCTGCCTTTCAGGACTATGAGCTGGCCTCACGCATCAGTGAGACCATGCAACTGAAAGTCTTTGCAGATATGAGTCGCTGGCAGGCACAAGGTCTGGATCTGTTACCGATTTCCATCAATGCTGCACCGGTCGAATTCCTGCGCGATGACTATGCCGAAAAACTGTTGGCACGCCTGTCCAACTTTGATATTCCCGCACATAAAGTTGAACTAGAAATTACCGAGCAGAGCCTATCCGAACATGGTGCCAATTATGTGGTTCGCGCCCTGAACCTGCTGAAACAGGCCGGAATCCAGATTTCACTAGATGACTTTGGCACTGGACATTCTTCGCTGACCCGCTTGCAGGACTATCCGGTCGATTGCATCAAGATTGACCGCAACTTTGTAGAACGCATGAACAGTGACCCGTCCGCCTTGGCCATTGTCAAAGCCATTACCCAGATTGGCTCTAGTATTGCACTGGATATTCTAGTGGAAGGGATCGAGAATACAGAACAGCTGGACACCCTGATCCATTGTGACTGTCAGATTGGACAGGGATTTTATTTCTATCGTCCGATGGCCGGTGCTTCGGCCCAGGCCCTACTCCATCCAGCAGATCAATAAACGAATCACTCAGGCAGATTTAACGCACCCAGCGTACGATATAGTCTTCGATGTCATCTTCATGAATATCGCTTTCAGTCAGGCAGCGCCCTGCTGCCGACTTGCGTGCCTGAATCACACTTTCCCGTGAACCGCTAATCAGATAATGCCAAGATGGCAGGCTTTTACCCTGCTCTACCCGACGATAGGCACAACTCGAAGGCAACCAGTGAATCGTTTCCAGCTTCTCTGGCGTGAGCTGAATACAGTCCGGCACATATTGCAAGCGATCTGGATAATTGGAGCAACGCGCAGTGCTACAATCCAGCAGTTTGCAGGCCACTTTGGTATATGCGATTTCCTGAGTCTCTTCATCTTCCAGTTTAATCAGACAACATAATCCGCAACCATCACACAAGGCCTCCCACTCGACTTGTGTCAGTTCAGCAAGTGAATAGTTTTTCCAGAATTCGGGACGTAAAGTATCGCTCATGATCAGGTCGGCACATTCAAAAATCAGCTTATTATAGCAGCCCGAACCCTGCAGACCTACCGCCTCAAATTCTTATTACTATCACGTAAACTATTGTTAAATCATAGACAGTTCATCAACAAAACACTAACAGTCGCTGGAATCGTTTATTTCTATACTAAATTTGAAAATAAAAACACATGGAGAATATATATGTTTCGCTGGGCTATTATTTTTGCTGTTATTGCATTAATTGCGAGTCTACTTGGTTTCGGTGGCGTCGCAGGCTTGTCTAAGGATTTTGCAATTATCTTGTTAGTAATTGCGGTGATTCTTGCGATCGTTGGTTTTCTTTCGCGCGGCAAGGTCTAGATTTACGCTAGACCTTTTCAAAGCAAGTGTTAGCTTTCAAAAAACAAGAGCCTTCTGGCTCTTGTTTTTTTATGGGTATTTTAATGCTCTGTTTTGATCAAAAATACTTCTTTCAATATGAACTTAAGGTTTTAAATGACGTGGTCTAAAACCTGCCACTAGCAAGGCTGCAACATACGCCACCACACCGACAACACATAAGATCAATACTTCTAAGACACGCATCCATTGCGATACATCTGCGTTATACCAGCTCAGAGCATAGGCCAGAGCCGCAATCATCACCACATTGGCAAACATGAATTGCAGGAAGATTTTTTTCCAGTGCGAACCAAAACGGAAAATATCACGCTTATGCAGATAATAATAAAGCAAACCGGCATTGACCATCGCTGAACCCGTCGATGCCAGTGCAAGCGCCATATGCTCTGCTTCCCAGTCAATCAGCTTGAACAAGCCGATAAAGATCACGTTCAGAATCGCATTGGCCGCCACAGCCATCAAACCGACACGCACCGGGGTTCTGGTATCCTGCTTTGCATAAAAACCGGGAGCAAAGACTTTAATCAACATAAAGGCAATCACACCACCGCTCATACATTGCAGCGCCAAAGCCGTCATCTGGGTATCTTCAAAGGTGAACTGGCCACGTTCAAACAGGGCCTGAATGATCGGGGTCGACAGCATAAACAGTGCAATACTGGCGGGTAGGCCTGCCATCACAATAACTTTGGCTGCCCAGTCCATCATGCCACGGAATTTTTCCGGATTTTGCTCAGTATGCCGTGCCGATAAGGACGGCAAAATCACGGTACCAATTGCAACACCGATCAGACCCAGCGGCAATTCGGTCATACGCTCGGCACTGTACAGCCAGGACACCGAACCATCCTGCATGAATGAAGCCCAAATGGTATTTAACAATAGATTAATTTGCGTGACAGATACACCAAATAATGCCGGTAGCATCAACTTCATGATGCGATCTACGCCTTCATGCTTGAAATCAATTTTCGGTGGAATCAGCAGGTTTTTACGCCACAATTCAGGAATCTGGATCGCCAGCTGTAAAATACCGGCAATGATCACTGCCCAGCCCAGCGCCATAATCGGCTCGGCCATATACGGCGTAAGCCAGAGCGCTCCGGCAATCATCGCCGCATTCAGCAAGACTGGTGCAAAAGCTGGGGTACTAAAAGAGCCATAACTGTTGAGAATACTGCTGGCAAAAGCCGTCAGTGACATGAACAACAAATAAGGAATGGTCAGGCGGAACATGTCGGTCGCCAGAGCGAATTTTTCAGGATCGCTATGAAAACCGGGCGCATAGATATACATGATCAATGGCGCAGCAATGATCGCGACCATGGTCAACGTGGTCATGACCGTGGCCAGACAGCCAAATACCCGGCTGATCAGGATCTGGACTTCAGTATGCGTGCGACTGGTCTTATATTCGGTCAGTACCGGAATAAACGCCTGTGAAAATGCGCCTTCGGCAAATAAACGCCTGAAAAAGTTTGGAATACGAAATGCGACTACGAAGGTATCGAAGTCTTTACCAGCACCAAAGACATTCAGTAAAACAATATCTCGAACCAATCCCAGTACGCGTGACAACATGGTCATCGCACTGACAATGACGGTCGAACGCCAAAGCGCCATCCTATTCACCTAATGTATAAATTTGTGGCTATTGTAATGAAACTTTTGTCAGAAGTTCATTGCTTAATTTCATCGCTCAAGCGAGCTTGAGGTGTTTTTATAATGCTGTAACTGTGCACGAAAATCAGCCCAGTTAAAATATGGTCCCGGATCGGTCTTGCGGCCCCGTGCAATATCCGAATGTCCGGCAATATGCTGCTGAATCTTGGAATAATGCTGTTGCAGACAGGCCGTGACTTTTACCAAGGCCTGATATTGTTCAGCTGCAAAAGGCAAGTCATCACTGCCTTCCAGTTCGATCCCGATCGAATAATCATTACATTCTTTTTTGCCCAAATAGCTCGAGCGGCCGGCATGCCAGGCACGGTCATTGAAATTAACAAATTGCAGTACTTCTCCCGTTCTTAAAATTAGCAGATGGGTCGACACCTGCATCCCTTCAATGGTTTGAAAATAAGGATGTACGGACCAGTCCAGCTGATTCTGAAAAAACTGTTCAATATAACCACCGCCAAACTGTGAAGGTGGCAGGCTGATATTGTGAATCACCAGCAATTGAATCTCGGTCTGTTCTGGCCGCTGATTAAAATTGGGAGACGGGATTTGACGTGCACCGATTAGTTGCCCGTCCTTGACCTGAAACTCAGCTGCCTGTTGCATAAAACCGTTCTCCCCAAAAATAAAATCTGCAAGATCAGCATTGCAGCCGGCTTCATGCTAAAACTTTCAAGGAGAAATCTCAATTCATCCCAGCAAACTGGATGAAAAATCGCTCATCTTTTATGTAACGGTGCTAAGATAAGGCGCAATTTTCACGGCTTAAAAAAGATACGGAAATACTCATGCGCATATCTCAAGCTTTGCTAGACCAGTCCATTCAGATCAATATTCAACAAGCACTTTCAGAAGATATCGGTGAAGGCGATATTACCGCCCTGCTGACTCCTGAAGATGAACAGGCCACTGCCACTATCATTAGCCGTGAAGACATGGTTTTGGCCGGCCAGCCTTGGGTAAATGCCTTGATTCAGGCCTATGATCCAAGTATTGAAGTGATCTGGCTGAAAAATGATGGCGATCATGTTCAAGCCAATCAAGCATTTTTAAAACTGGCCGGATCTGCGCGCAGCTTACTCACCGTGGAACGTCCTGCGCTAAACTTTGTCCAAACCCTGTCTGCGGTTGCGACTAAAACCGCCCACTATGTCAAAGAACTGCAAGGTTTAAACACCAAACTGCTCGATACCCGTAAAACACTTCCGGGTCTGCGTATTGCACAAAAATATGCCGTGGCGATTGGCGGTGGTCAGAACCATCGTCTGGGCCTGTTTGATGCCTTCTTGATTAAAGAAAATCATATTATGGCAGCGGGTGGCATTGCGCAGGCGATTGCCAAGGCACATCAAATTGCACCGGGTAAGCCTGTTGAAGTTGAAGTGGAAACCTGGGATGAGCTGAATCAGGCACTCGAATCCCATGCCGATATCGTGATGCTGGATAATTTCAGTCAGCAGCAGATGATCGACGCAGTGCAACATGTAGCTGGTCGCTGCAAACTGGAAGCCTCAGGTAATATCACCATTGATAATTTACGTGAAGTAGCCAGTACCGGCGTAGATTATATTTCCATGGGTGTGCTGACTAAAGATGTCAAAGCCATTGATCTGTCGATGCGTTTCAATGCTTAAGCCTAAATGGGATAGATGACCGTAGAGGGTGCGAAGCACCCTTTTTTTATTTTTAGAAATTTTTTTTGCGCATATTTTGCTCAATTTTCTATTTTAGACCTTAATCATCATCGTCATCCCGATTACCTCGGCGATCGCGCTCATCATCGTCACCATCACGGTCGTTATATCTTCCGTTATCCTCATCACGATCCTGATTTAATACTGAACGCTCGTCATCTTCACGATTATTGCCCCAGTCACAGGCAGTTAATCCAAACACGCCCAGCAATGAAATTGCACAAAGCCACTGTTTCATGCCGCATTCCTCATTGTGATCTCGCCTGATCCAATATCGATGCAAAACCGGTTCAGATATAGCCGATTCATGTCGGATTTTTGTGATGAAGCTTTGTGATGCAGTTTTTTCATACAGTGATTGCTGAAATTTCAGGCATAAAAAAACGCATCCGTAGATGCGTTTCTCAACATGGGATGGATTACCAGCCTAGAGCTTCTTGCTGTTTTTTCACCAGTTCCTGAATGCCTTTCTCGGCCATTTCCAGCATGGCATTCGATTGTGCACGGGTAAATGGTTTGTCTTCAGCAGTACCTTGAATTTCAATAAATTCACCAGCCTGAGTCATCACCACGTTCAAATCGGTTTGACAGTTTGAATCTTCTTCATAGCAAAGATCCAGTAATACTTCATCTTTAAAAATACCCACAGAAACTGCAGCCACCAAACCTTTTAATGGATCATGTTTGATTTTCTTTCTTTCCAGCAAGACGTTCATGGCATCGACCAAAGCCACCGCAGCACCCGTAATCGCTGCAGTACGAGTACCGCCATCAGCCTGAATCACGTCACAGTCGATAGTAATGGTATTTTCACCCAGCTTTTTCAGATCGACCATTGAGCGCAAGCTACGACCAATCAGACGCTGAATTTCCTGAGTACGGCCACTCTGTTTGCCACGTGCCGCTTCACGGTCACTACGGGTATGAGTTGAACGTGGCAACATGCCATATTCAGCCGTTACCCAGCCCTGGCCCTGACCTTTGAGGAAACGCGGTACAGAACTATCCACACTGGCAGTGCACAGTACTTTGGTATGACCAAATTCAACCAATACAGAGCCTTCCGCATAACGTGTATAGTTACGGGTAATTTTCACTTCACGTAATTGATCTAATGCTCGTTGGTCGATACGCATAATAAGTCCTGTATGGGTTCAAAATAATTGCGGCTCAGTATAGCAGAAGCCTTTGCCAAGATTAGGCAGCCGGGCGATTCATTTACAAAATCAATGCATCAGCTCGCTACGAGTTGTCGAAATTCTGCCGATCTGTGGCACTACGATTTAATTTAATTTTTGCTAGACTAAAACTCTCTATAAGGGAAGCCGGTGATAGGAAACCCATTTATGTCCTTACGTGAAGATCGCAAGCAGCAAAGTCATCAGGCACTACTCGATGCGACACTAGCATTCAGCAGTCAGGGCCGCGCTTTCAGCACGATCAGCCTACGTGAAGTCGCGAATGCAGTCGGAGTAGTACCGACGGCGTTCTATCGGCACTTTCAGGATATGAACCAGTTGGGTCTGGAATTGCTGGATCAGGTTGCGATTCATATCAAGGGCGTACTCAATCAGCTGGGGCAGGCTTATCTGTATCAGCCGAATACCCGAACCCACACCGGGCTTGAGCTCTTCTTTCAGGCCGTCGAATATCATCCTGAACCCTGGATTTTTTTTGTGGCAGAACGTTGGGGCGGTTCGGACGTGTTACGTGTCGGCATTGAACGGGAAATTCATTTTCTGGCTGAAGATGTCATGCATGAACTGGCCAAGATGCAATCTACCCGACATATTCAGGCATCACAGGACTTGCAGGCTCTGGCACAGATGCTGATTGAACTGTCCCTGAACTGGGCCATGGGCTGGATTCATCTGCAGCATCAGGTTGATCCAGAGCTGCGCCGCGCTCAATCCAATGCCTTTAAAACCCAAAGCGTGCTACAGATGCAGCTCTTGCTACGTGGCATTTTGCACTGGTACCGGCGACCTGCCAAAACAGTTGAAACCGCAAGCCCTGTGCTCAATGAAGCGGTCATTCCCCCTGCCTAAATAAAAAAACCTGCATCATGATGCAGGTTTTTTTTACTGATCGTCAGTTCAGACTTATTTGGCTTTACGCTCTTTCTCGATCAGGTAATTCACCACCTGAATGACTTTGGCATCATTACCCTGCACAATATATTTACCATTCACGGTCACTGCCGGAACACCACTTAACTGATACTGAGCAGCCAGATTTTTGGCTTGGGCAATTTTCGAAGTGATCGGGAAAGATTTATAAGTGCTGTTAAATTTCGCTTCAGGGATACCATAGCGGGTATAGAACTTGGCCAATTGCGCCTGTTCTAAAATTGGACGTTGCTTATCATGAATATCATGGAATAATTGTAAATGTGCTTTTTGACGCACACCCAATGCTTCAGACACATAATAAGCACGCGCTGCCTGCTCCCAGAGTGGATTCATTGCAGCCGGCGTACGTACAAAACGTACATCTTTTGGTAATTTTTTCAACCAGCCCTGCATATGTGGTTCAAGCGCGAAACAATGACCACAGCCGTACCAGAAGAATTCACGTACCTCAATTCTGCCCGGTTTTTCGACTTTGACTGGTTTTGCAACCACCTGATAGTCCTGACCTGCCACAAAATTGGCCATAGCATTGCCTGAAAAGGCCAAAACAGATGTGGCAACAGCGCCTAAAAGGAATTTTTTCATTCGGATTATCGTCCTCTAAATCATTATGCTTAGTTTATGTGTTCACTATAAATCAATTATGCCGGTTTCGTTTTCATTCTGTGAACTTTTTTGCTGCTTTTATCGCTTTTTCTGCCAGAATCGCTACACTAAACCATCGGACTGATTTTCAAGGTTTTAAATCAGTTTCTCTGGCCATTCGGCACGTACATATTTTTAGCTAATCACGACTGATTGAGGTGATACCGATGTCGCAATTGAATGTTGATCCACAAGAAATTGCCAAGTTTGAAGCATTTGCAGCTATATGGTGGGATCAGCATTCCGAGTTCCGCCCCTTGCACATGATTAATCCACTGCGTTTAAACTGGATTGATGAACATGCCGGAGGCTTAAGCGGCAAAAAAGTGCTGGATGTCGGCTGTGGCGGCGGCATTCTGGCCGAAAGCATGGCGCGACGCGGGGCCGATGTGCTCGGGATTGATATGGGTGCAGCCCCACTGAATGTGGCACGCATCCATGCCGAACAGGAAGGCGTGAGCAATATTGAATATCGTCAGGTGCCGGTCGAGCAACTGGCAGAGGAACAGGCTGGCCAATATGACATCGTGACCTGCATGGAAATGCTGGAGCATGTGCCAGATCCGGCATCGATTATTCAGGCCTGTCATAAACTGGTCAAGCCAGGTGGTCATGTGTTCTTCTCGACCATTAACCGTAATCCAAAGTCCTATTTATTTGCGATTATCGGGGCAGAATATGTCTTGCGCATGCTGGCCAAAGGCACCCATGATTACAGCAAATTTATCAAGCCGTCCGAACTGGCACATGACATTCGCAACTCGGGTTTAAAGCTTAAAGACATGACCGGTCTGCACTATAATCCGCTGACCAAGCGTTATTGGCTGGCACCGAATGTTGATGTGAACTATATGGTCTATACCGTGAAAGATAGCGCAGCAGAGACCACAGCATGAAAGCCGTTTTATTTGACCTCGATGGTACCCTGATTGATACCGCTGCCGATTTTATCCGGATTATCCAGCAGATGTGCCATGAAGAAGGCCGTGCACTGGTTGAACCCGAGCTGATTCGTACCCAAGTCTCCGAAGGCGCTCGCGCTATGGTGAAACTGGTTTATCCGGAACTGCAACTGGAAGATCCGGTCTTTCTGCAACACCGTCAGCGCTTTCTGGACATGTATGGCGCAGATATTGCGGTCGATACCGATCTGTTTGATGGCATGTATCCATTACTTGAACAGCTAGAGGAAAATGACATTCCTTGGGGGATTGTGACCAATAAACCGCGCTGGCTCAGTGAGGCTTTACTGCAAGCACTGAATCTGAGTGAACGCTGTGCGGTACTGGTGTGCCCTGAAGATGTCACCCGCACCAAACCTGATCCTGAACCGATGTATCTGGCAGCCAAGCAACTGAATCTTGCCGCGGAAGACTGTATCTATGTCGGAGATCATCCACGAGATATTGATGCCGGCCGTCATGCCCAGATGCTGACCATTCTGGCTGCTTATGGTTATTTGCCGTTGCAATACAAAGACGATTTAAACGCCTGGCAGGCCGACCATATCGTGCATACTGTGCCAGAATTACATCAATTGATTCAGACACTAGTACTGAAGCAGCATACTGCGGTATCTTGAACGCTTAACACTAAATAATAAGAAGTGAGGAGGTAGATAATGAAATATTCAGCATATCAACCTCGCCCCGATCTGCTCAAGGATCGTATCATCCTAATCACAGGTGCGGGCGATGGCATTGGACGTGCAGCAGCAATCAGTTATGCCTTGCATGGCGCAACTGTGGTGCTGCATGGGCGTACCTTAAACAAGCTCGAAGTCATTTATGATGAAATTGAAAGTTTGGGTGCGCCGCAACCTGCCATCTTGCCGCTACAACTATCGAGTGCGTCAGAACGTGATTATGAGCTTTTGCTCGATACGCTAGACCGTCAGTTTGGTCGTCTGGACGGCATTCTGCACAATGCCGGCATTTTAGGCGAACGGGTTCCCTTGGCGGATTATCCGGTCAATGTCTGGGATGATGTGATGGCGGTCAATCTGCGTGCACCCTTTGTCATGACCCAAGCGCTGTTACCGTTATTATCCAAATCCGAACATGCTTCTGTGGTTTTTGCCAGCTCAGGTGTAGGCCGCGAAGCCCGCGAACGCTGGGGTGCCTATTCGGTTTCTAAAATTGCTATTGAAGCGGTAAGCCAGTTATTTGCCAAAGAGCAGGTACATCCAAATATCCGTTATAACTGCATCAATCCCGGAGCAACGCGGACTGCTATGCGCGCCAAGGCCTATCCGAACGAAGATCCGAAAACCCTGCCTACCCCCGATTCAATCATGCCGGCTTATCTATATTTGATGGGTAACGACAGTCTGCATATGAATGGTCAGAGTATTGATGCACAGGATTAAGTAATTCTGTCTGTCATTCAGGGAGCAATCGCTCCCTTTTTATTTCATTTTTAGTCATATTCAGCGCATAAATCTTAAGTAAGTTCACCCCGCTCGCATTGAGTTTCATTAAAATAACAGCATACTAAACCCCACTATATTTCACTCGAGTGCATCATGACTGAATTAAACAATATTACGGTGACCCATTTAGACGATGGCATGGTGTCGCTGCTGATTGATCAACAGCCTATTTCAGAGAAATACGGCACCAAGTTTGAAGCCAGTATCGTGGATGACATCAAAGCACTCGAAAATGCTCAGAAACTCAAATTGTTCGAGCAATTTGTATTTTCACATCAGGATCTGAATTTTGAACATGCCTATTATTATGTGACTGGCATTGAAAAATTAGACGACAGTTATCGTCTGGCCAAGCATTTTGTTTATCGCATTAAAATTGAAGGTCAGCCAGAAATCGAACATGTCATCAGCAATCAGGGCAAAGCCATGACGGCCGAGGATGTACGTGCCTTTATTCAGGCGCATGTGCAGAAATCACTCAACGATTATACTGACCTGAACTACGCTTATTAAAAGTCGGGTCATTGAATAATCTTGGGCACTTTTCGATAAAGTGCCCTTTTTTTCTTAAAATCCTGCAAAAAATAACAATAAATCGGATTTACATATTAAATATATAAAATTATACGGTTTTCCAAATTAAACTGATTGGACTATGCTTTCTTGAATCACAGATAGATCAAATCAGGAGCGCAGCATGGCTGACCAAAAACGTAAAATTGAAACAATTCACCGGATTGAACAGTTGCAGTTATCTGAAGCATTGATTGTGGCACTCGATGACGCCCTACAAGCTGAATCCGTGGCTGACGCGATTCAGTCCTTACAAGGTTTGGCAGAACAATGGAATTAATCTCGAACTAAACTGGCAAAATTCTTTGCCGTTTCAGTAAATCATGAACTTTTTTCTTGCTGATTCAATGCTGTTTTTTTGAGCTAAGTCATCGATTTTCGCTTGCATATTGGCCCTTGCTTTGATGAGATAAGGACATAGCTCGGTAGGCTACTTTATAGAAGTGATGCCGTCGCATATAGTCATGTAAAAACATGACATCATCATAATATCTCTGCATTTGTTATAAAAATTGTGCCTGTTCTTCACAGTTTCTCTGCAATTTTTCCGTACATTAGGTGCTGTAGAAGGTGAACAATTTAATGAGGGTTCAACATGAAAAAGGTTTTGGTGGCACTGGCAATTTCTTGCAGTACATTCATGCTGAGCAATGTCGTCATCGCTGCCCCTCATTTCAATGATGAATCCCGTATGGATTCACGTCATGGTCATGACAAGAAGAAAGCCCGTGAGTTCCGAGAGGAAGATCAACAGGATAACCGCCGTATGCGTGAAGAACGCGGGGTGAAACGCCTGCAACAGTTACGCTGGCAGCCGGGTTATGTGATGCCGCAGCATTATCGTGGCAATGGCTATAAAGTTGAATATAAAGACCATCGCCTGCCTCGACCTGACCGCAAGCAGCAATGGTACAAAGTCAATAATGACTATATTCTGGTGGATTCTGAAAACAACAGTATTATCCGGATCGTGGGTGACTAGTTCATAAGTGCATTCAAATTTAATCTTCTTTAAGGCCCAACGATGTTTGGGCTTTTTTATTTCACTGGCTGAAAATTTTTTATTCGCAAATCTCGCTGCTTTTCCAGTTTTGAGACTACGTGATTCATCTACTAAATTTCTTCATGAATTTAACAATTTAACTAAATAGCCCTCACGCTTTCTATGTACTTGTTCGCTAATTTAGTCTCATCGAAATTAGATATACATTTTAAGGTGAGAGCCATGAAAAAAGTCTTAACTACAATCGCGTTATCTATAAGTGCTTTGTTAGCTACTTCTGCAATGGCAGCACCACAGCATGACTCGCGTTATGATCATAATCCGCATAAACCGGCACCACACTGGAATGCCAAAGATAGCAAGAAATGGAATGACGACCGTCGCTGGAATGATGACCGCCGTCATAACAACCGTATGGTCAACCCAAGCCGTGACTGGCGCGTAGGCCAAACTCTACCACGTCAATATGACAACAACCGTTTTGAAGTCAGTGATCGCGAAGCACGCCGTTTACCAAATACCGGTCGTTTCCAGCAATGGTACAAGGTCAACAATGACTACGTTCTGGTCAATGAGCGTACCAACAAAATTGTACGAATCATTAACTAAGCTTTCTCCATTACTGCTCGTCTTGCAGACACCTGAAGTCCCCTTCAGGTGTTTTTTTATATCTGCACTTCCACTTGCATTTTTTTTCATTAGAATCAAAGCTGGATCTTCAATCATTGAAATGGGCACAGCATGACTTCAGCAGAAACGTCACAAAGCACAACTTTGCAATATGTGCACTGGTTTCGCCATTCTGCGCCTTATATCAATGCGCACCGCAATAAAACCTTTGTAATCATGTTTGATGGCGAAGCCGTCTTAAATGATAACTTTCAGCATATTATTCACGATATTGCTTTATTACATTCTTTGGGCATTCGGCTGATTCTGGTACATGGTGCACGTCCGCAAATTAACCAGAATCTGGCTCAAAGCCAGATTACGACGCCTTTTTACCAGCAGCGTCGGGTCACCACACGTGAATCTTTAAGCTGCGTGATGAATGCCGTCGGTTCGATCCGCCTACAAATTGAAGCACTGCTGTCTATGGGACTGGCCAATTCGCCGATGTATGGCGCCCGGATTGATACCGTTTCAGGGAATTTTGTCACTGCCAAACCGTATGGCATCCGCGATGGTATCGATTTTCAGTTGACCGGTGAAGTGCGCGCGGTTGATACCGATGCGATTCAGCGCCATCTGGACAGTCATAATATTGTGGTGCTTGGCCCGACCGGTTATTCCACTACCGGAGAAGTTTTTAATCTGCTGGCTGAAGAAGTTGCTACCAAAACTGCGATTCGCCTTAAGGCAGATAAACTGATTTTTCTCGGTAAGCAGCATGGTCTGATGGACAGTAACGGCCAACTCAAACGCGAAGTGACACCGCAACAACTGGATGATTTTATTCCGGTCGAACAAGATGCGCTTGAAAGAGGACTACAATTGAAAGCCGCACAGGAAGCCTCAATGAACGGCGTACATCGGGTGCATCTGATTTCTTATGCCTATGATGGTGCCCTGCTGGAAGAGCTGTTCACCCGGGATGGTTCCGGAACTCTGGTCACCGACGCGCATTATGAAGAAGTGCGGATGGCCGATATTCAGGATGTCGGTGGCCTGATCGGTTTGCTGCGTCCACTGGAAGAAGAAGGCATTCTGGTCTATCGTTCGCGTGAACGCCTGGAAAATGAAATCAACCAGTTTGCCGTAATCGAACGGGACGGCATGATTCTGGCCTGTGCCGCCCTCTACCCGATTCCGACGACAGGGGATGAATTGCGTTCTGCAGAAATTGCCTGTGTTGCGGTACATCCCAGTTATCGCAAGTCTAATCGGGGTAGCCAGATCCTGCATTATCTAGAAGAAAAAGCCAAAAGCATGCAGATTCAGCAACTGTTTATTTTAACTACCCGCACCGCGCACTGGTTTCTGGAACAAGGCTTTGAACCGGCTTCAGTCGATGACCTGCCGGATGCCCGTCAGGCATTTTACAATTATCAACGTAATTCAATTGTTTGCAAAAAGTCACTTTAAAGTGGCTTTTTCTTTCAGTGCTTTAGCTTAATTTTAGATAAAGATATCTGACAATCTCGCTTTAAATTTTAAAAATCTATTACTCGTTTTTAGCTAAACATATCAATAGATTAGATTTAAAAAAATAACTATAAATTTCATAGGTTTGATTAATTTAAATATTAAATCTTCATTTTTATATAAATCACTTTTCTGCATAAGTTTTGCGCTTTTTTATTTATCTTTTTTCTTCATTAGAAATTCCTGAATAGTTATTTTTTTAGAAAAACAAAAACGATTAGCGTGTGTCTAAGTTTTCATTCACTAGCTTTTCACTTTCGGGAGTTTTGATTCATGCGCCAATCTCATGTTCAGTTTTTAACAAAGACTGCGGTACTCGGTACCGCGATGGCTGGTGTCATGATGCTTTCAGGCTGCTCGAAAAAAGAAGAGACCATTACCCTGAATATCGGTTTCCAAAAATACGGCATATTACCTATTTTAAAAGAACGCGGCACGCTGGAAACCAGCTTAAAACAGCAAGGGGTCAATGTGAAATGGGTAGAATTTCCGGCTGGCCCGCAATTGCTTGAAGGCCTGAATGTCGGCAGCGTCTCTTTTGGTGAAGCCGGTGAAGCACCGCCGATTTTTGCCCAGGCGGCCAACTCAAATCTGGTCTATGTGGCCAATCAGCCGCAAGCACCTAAGGCCGAAGCCTTGATTGTACCGAAAGATTCACCAATCCAGTCTATTCAGGATCTGAAAGGCAAACGGGTAGCCCTGAACAAAGGTTCAAATGTGCATTACCTGCTGTTAAAAGTTCTGGAAGCCAACAAGCTGACATTCGGTGATATTGAAGTGATTTATCTACCACCTTCCGATGCACGTGCTGCATTTGAACGTGGTGCAGTTGATGCCTGGGTCATCTGGGATCCGTTCTTTGCAGCTGCTGAACATCAGATTGGTGCGCGTGTCATTGCCAGCGGTGAAAATGTGGTGAGCAACCACCAATTCTATCTGGCAGATCGCAAGTTCGCAGAAAGCCATCCTCAGGTGGTACAGGCGGTGGTCAACGAACTGAATCTGACCACGGACTGGGTGGCAAAAAATCAGGACGCTGCCGCTCAGCTCCTGCAAAAACCGACAGGTCTGGCCGTCGATGTCTTGAAAACCTCTATTTCACGCATGGGCTTTGGCGTTAAACCTCTCAGCACTGACGTGATTCAAAAACAGCAACAAGTCGCCGATGCATTTTATGCGGAGCAGCTGATTCCACAAAAGCTGAATATTGATGCAGCAATTATTAAATAACAGCAGAATAATTCGAGAATAAAGATGAGTCATATAAAAACAGTTTCTTACATCAGTTTAGCGTTATTGAGCTTTAGTCTGACTGGCTGCCAGAAACAGGAACCACAACAAACGGCTGCCGCAGAAACTACGTCGGTGCAACAAGTTAAAACCATTGCGATTGGCTTTCAGAAATCAGCCTTGAATCTGCTGGTAGCACGCGATGAAAAGCTGTTAGAACAACAATTTCCTAATGCCAAAATTGAGTGGAAAGAGTTTCCGGCGGGTCCACAAATGCTGGAAGCACTGGCAGTCGGTGCGGTGGATTATGGCTATGTAGGGAATACCCCACCCATTTTTGCACAGGCTGCAGATAAAGCCCTGAGTTACGTGGCCTTTGAAAAAGTGGCTGGAAACTCTTTGGCCGTGGTCGTGCCGAAAGACAGTGACATCCAGACGATTCAACAGTTGAAAGGAAAACGGATCGCGGTGCAGAAAGGTTCAAGTGCCCATGAACTTCTGGCCAAAACTCTGGAAAAAGCCGGCTTAAGCTGGTCAGAGATTCAAGCCATTTGGCTTCCCCCTGCGGATGCACGTGCTGCTTTTGACAAAAAAGCCATTGATGCCTGGGCAATCTGGGATCCCTTCCTGGGTGCAGCCGAGTTCGACAGCAAGGTTAAGGTGCTGATTGAATCCAGTGACTTTCCGCAAACCTACTCCTTTTATATCGGCAATCCCGAATTTATTCAGAAGCATCCGGATAGCCCCGGGAAGTTTATCCAGGCCTTAAATGCATCTGACCAGTGGATTCTTAAAAACCAGGCTGTAGCTCTAGATATTTATCAGAAAAGTACTGGTCTGAAACCAGAAGTGGCAAAGATTGCATTTGAGCGTCGTCTTAAACCTTCGCCGGTACAACCATTAACGACGGAAGTGATCAAAGCCCAACAGAATATTGCCGATCTCTTCCAGCAGGTTCAACTGATTCCCAAAACCATCAGCGTCCAGCAACAGATCTGGTCGCCAGCAGCCACACATTGATGAACAAACAAGATGATTTAATTTAAGGAATATCACATGAAAATTTTCTGGTTTATCCCCACTCATGGCGACAGCCGTTACTTAGGCACCAGCAAGGGCGCACGTGTTGTAGATCATGCCTACATGAAGCAGATTGCCGTTGCCGTGGATAATCTTGGTTATGAAGGTGTCCTGATTCCGACTGGCCGTTCTTGTGAAGATCCATGGTTAACTGCAGCCAGCCTGATTGATGCGACCAAAAAATTAAAATTCCTGGTGGCATTGCGTCCAGGCGTGACCACGCCGGCACTGGCTGCACGTATGGCCGCGACCTTTGACCGCTTGTCTAATGGCCGAGTACTGCTGAATCTGGTGACTGGCGGTGACGAGCAGGAGCTAAAAGGTGATGGCGTCTATGAAGATCACACAACCCGTTATAAAACGGCGACCGAATACACCACCATCTGGCGTGAAATTTTAAAACGCTCACATACCGGTGAAAGCTTTAGTTTCCATGGCGAACGCTTAAGTGTCGATGATGCAAAATTGCTGTATCCACCCATTCAGCAGCCGCATCCGCCTTTATGGTTTGGTGGCTCATCGGATGATGCCATTGAGCTGGCCACGGATCAGGTCGATACTTACTTGACCTGGGGCGAGCCACCGGCAGCAGTCAAAGAAAAAATTGCAGTGGTAAAAGCCAAGGCTGCAGCTAAAGGTCGTGAACTGAATTACGGGATCCGTTTACACGTGATCGTACGCGAAACCAATGAGCAGGCCTGGGCGGCGGCTGAAGAACTGATTCAATATGTGGATGATGCCACTATCGCTGCAGCCCAAGCCAAGTTCAAATCCATGGACTCGGTCGGTCAGCGCCGTATGGCAGAACTGCACAATGGCGATCGCAGCAAACTCGAAGTTTCTCCAAACCTCTGGGCAGGTGTGGGTCTGGTTCGTGGTGGTGCAGGTACGGCACTGGTCGGCGATCCGGAAACTGTCGCTGCACGTATCCAGGAATATGCCGATCTGGGGATCAGCACCTTTATTTTCTCAGGCTATCCACATCTGGAAGAATCAATCCGTTTTGCCGAACTGGTATTCCCTTTACTTCCACTGGAAACCCAGCAAAAACTCACTCAACCAAACTTGACCGGTCCATTTGGTGAAATCGTGGCGAACAACTACACACCGGACGAGAACAAGCAGGCTGAGAAAATTAAGGAGTCTGCTTAATGTCAAAAGTCGTTTCCGTTGAAACCCTGGCCCAAAAGCAGGTTTCACGTGGAACAATTCTGGGGCAGCATCTGCTGCCCTGGCTGGTTCCAATTTTTTTGATTGCGATTTGGCAGATTACCTCTAGTACAGGCCTGCTGGAAAGCCGGATTCTGCCTGCACCGAGTGCGGTAGTTTTGGCCTTCTGGAATTTGCTACTCAGCGGTGAACTGTGGATGCATGTGCAAGTCAGTGCGGGGCGTGCTATTAGTGGCTTATTGGTGGGGGGTGGTTTGGGCCTATTACTGGGCCTGTTAAATGGTTCATCCAAAACTGCCTCTACCCTGCTCGATACGACCTTGCAGATGATCCGCAATATTCCTGCACTGGCACTTATTCCCCTCGTGATTTTATGGTTCGGGATTGATGAATCTGCCAAATTGTTTCTGGTAGCGATTGGGGTATTTTTCCCGATTTATATCAATACCTATCATGGGATTCGTTCCGTCGATCCGCAATTGATCGAGATGGGCAAAAGCTACGGCTTAACTCGCTGGCAACTGTATAAAGAAATTATTCTGCCGGGTGCGATGCCGTCAATTCTGGTCGGACTGCGTTTTTCTCTAGGTCTGGTCTGGGTACTGTTAATCGTTGCCGAAACTATTTCTGCTCAGTCTGGTATTGGTTATATGACCATGAATGCACGTGAATTTTTGCAAACTGACGTGGTCTTGGTGGGTATTTTACTGTATGCCCTGCTTGGCAAACTGGCCGATGTTCTGGCCGTGGCCTTAGAGCGATTCCTGCTGCGCTGGCATGCCGGCTATCAAAAATAAAGAATAAATGAGGAGCATGTGATGACTGATCTCAGTTTAGGGCGTCATGCCAATGACCCGATTGTGCCACTGGAACAACCTGCGGCAGAGATCAATCCTGCTGCAGTGATCGGTGCCGAAATTATCATTGAACAGCTGCACAAGTTTTACGGTTCGGTCAAGGTTTTGGAAGATCTGGACCTGCATATCCAGCCGGGTGAATTTCTGGCAATTGTCGGTCGCAGCGGTTGTGGTAAAAGTACCTTATTGCGCCTGATTGCCGATCTGGAACAGCAAAGCTACGGCGAAATCAAGTTCAAGTCAGCCCGGCATATCCGTGAAGGCATTACTGCCGATGATATCCGAGTGATGTTTCAGGACCCACGCCTGCTGCCTTGGCGTAGCATCGAACAGAATGTGCAGTTAGGCCTGGGTAAAGAGCAGCATGCCAAAGCCTCTCAAATGCTGGAAAAAGTCGGCCTAAAAGAAAAAGCTGGACTGTGGCCTTCACAGCTTTCTGGAGGACAACGGCAACGTACCGCCTTGGCGCGGGCATTATCGCATCAGCCGCGTATTCTGCTGCTGGATGAACCCCTCGGTGCTCTAGATGCCCTGACAAGACTGGAAATGCAAAACCTGATTGAACGCCTATGGACCGATCAAGGCTTTACCGCCATTCTGGTCACGCATGATGTCAGTGAAGCCGTGCAACTGGCAGACCGGATTATCTTGCTGGACAAAGGCCATATTGCCAAAGAGTTTAGGGTCAATTTGCCACGTCCCCGGCAAAAAAGTGTGACATTTGCAGAACTGGAACAGCAGGTCTTGCAGGCAGTTTTAGCGACCTGAATACCCAATCCAACCCAAAATCGCGCATGGTTTTGGGTCTTATTCTTATAAAAAATACTTTTAAGGACATTTTTATCAGATTCATTTCAGTATTATTCTTCTCTTCCATTGATAAAGAAAAAAGATGAATAAATGAAGTATTTTCAGAAACTTGAATTTCTCTCCCGGTGTAGATGCATTTAGCCTGTTTTAAATATTGATCTAGAGAATAAATCATCATTATTCAAAAAATTAGCCTGTGACTGTATGCACAAATCTGATGATTTGCCGTACAATTGAGGATTCCCTTTTTCATTGTTTTTTATATTTGCTAATGGAACAAAAAAAGAGTACTCAAAAACGCAATCAGCTGCTAAATGCCGCACTAGACGTATTTTCCCTATATGGTTTTAATGGGGCAAGTCTGGATGAAATCGCACAAATTGCAGAAATGCATAAGTCGAATATTTTCTATTATTATGAAAATAAAGAAGCCCTGTATGTCGAGGTATTAACTACCGTTCTACAAAAATGGCTGGCGCCTTTACAAACCCTTGAAGCTGAACTTGAACCTGAAGAAGCAATCACCAATTATTTGATGCAAAAAATTGAAGTGTCACGTACCCAGCCTAAAGCATCCCGTTTATTTGCTTTGGAGGTGATTCAAGGTGCACCGCATATTCTGGAAATTTTAAAAGGTCCGCTGAAAAAACTGGTCAAGCGTAAAGCCAAAGTAATTTCCAACTGGCAGGAGCAAGGCAAGATTTCTGCAGATATTGATCCTGAGTTACTGATTCTGAATATTTGGGCGATTACCCAGAACTATGCAGACTTTGCGACGCAAATGGAAATGGTCACGGGTAAAACTTTGCGTAACCGTAGCATGCAGCAACGCATTATCCAGCATACGGTACACATGATGTTATACGGCGTGATTCCACGTACGGATAAATAAGCAAGCGCTTCTGATTGGCACACGACCATAGCTGCTATGGTCGCCGAGCAAACTTGACCTTCCTGTTTATTTTACCATTTGATATAAATCTAATAATTTTTTCGCACCCAATAACAGATTTTCTTCCCAATCCAGATGCGCAGTCTCATTGGCTCCATCACTAATGTATTTCACTGAAATCAGCCGAACGCCCAACTTTTTACAGACTTTGGCCAAGGCATAGCCTTCCATATCGACCAGATTACACGCCACTTTTGAAATACCGGTTTCAAAGCTATCGCCTGTTCCACAAATCCCTTTCGGCAAATGGTCAAAGAAAGAATCCAGCTCAATCGCACCCGGGAAATGCTGATCCATCGGGGTCATGCCGATCTCAAAGCCAAGGGGCGACACATCCATATCACGCTGTACAAATTGCGTGACTTCGACCAGTTCATGCGCATTAAAATGCGAACTTCCCGCGCTGCCCAAATTCAATAAGGTACTGCAACCGGTGTTCTGAATCACCTCAAAAGCTTTAAAAGCCGCATTGACTTTACCAATCCCGCTGTAATGTACCTGAATGCCTTCTGCTTCAAACAAGCCTTTGGATTCATTGGGTAGAGCCATGATGAGCGCCAGATCGGACATTCGAAACACCTGATATCAAGAAAAACCCTGACATTAGAAAACAAAACCGGCTGAATGAAAAGCATCAGTGCTCTGATCAAACATACTTAGTGCGTAGAAAAACCAGCCGGCTCAATTCCAAGGAAGGTGAATTTTCAAGAAAAATATTGCATAAAAACACAACAGCAAGACGAAAGCGCGAGATTATGGCAATATATAGCCTCTCGATATTTCTAAGCACTTGATTTGCCCATGCAGCTGCTCCGTCTAAATGCTTTAGCCTCTCATTCTGAATTACCCAAAACTGCCGTGACCATCGGTAATTTTGACGGCGTGCATTTAGGCCATCAGGCGATGATCCGTCAGCTGCAACAGGTGGCCAAAGCACAGGGTTTAAAATCTGTAGTGATGATTTTCGAGCCGCAACCGCTTGAATACTTTCAGGGTTATGAGGCCCCACCTCGTATTTCATCATTGCGTGAAAAAGTTGAATACCTGACTGAGCTGGGTGTGGACTATATCGCGGTGGCGAAATTTGACCATACTTTTCGCAGCCTGACTGCAGAAGCCTTTGCCGACATTTTAAAAGAAAAACTCAATGCCCGGCATCTGGTCTTGGGCGATGATTTTCACTTTGGTAAAAACCGCCAAGGCAACAGCGAATTCTTGCGCAATTACGGCTTTGAAGTGACCAATTTAAATACCATTGCGCTAGATGGTGAACGCGTCAGTTCCACCCGGATTCGCCAGACGCTACAAGCCGGTGATTTAGCCTTGGCCGCACAATTGCTGGGTCGTCCTTATAGCATTACCGGACGAGTGCAATATGGTGATCAGATTGGTCGAACTATTGATTTCCCGACCATTAATGTACGGCTTAACCGTCATAAGCCCTGCCTCAAGGGAATTTATGGGGTTGAAGTCATTTGCGAAACCCTATCCTTAAAAGACAAGGTAAAAGCCGATTCTGCAGCGCAAACAGGCATTGCAGGTTATGACCCCACTGCTCTGTTTGGGGCAGGTCATGTCGGCACACGTCCAGCCATCAAACAAGCACATCCAGAGTGGCGATTAGAAGTACATTTTCCAGATGTTTCTGCTAATCTGTATGGCCTGTTGATGCGGGTGACGTTCTTAAACTATTTACATGGCGAAAAGGACTATCCTTCGCTTGAAGCGCTAAAAGCCGGAATTGATGATGATGTCGAGAAACTGCTTGAGTTTCGTCGAAATCACCCCACATTTCCCTTTTAATATCCCATATTTTTATTGTAAAACGTGTCAGTGACATAACTGATTAGATTGGAAGACGACTTGCATGAGCGATAAGCAAACTCCTGAAAATGCAGTGGACTATAAAGCCACGCTAAACCTCCCAGGTACTGACTTTGCAATGAAAGCAAATTTGGCAGTACGTGAAGCGAAATGGTTAGAAGAGTGGTATGCCGACAACATTTATCAGCAGATTCGTGAATCGCGTATTGGCAAGAAAAAATACGTGCTTCATGACGGCCCTCCTTATGCCAATGGTCAAATCCATTTGGGTCATGCGGTCAACAAAGTACTCAAAGACATCATTATCAAAAGTCGTGTCATGGATGGTTTTGATGCACCGTATGTACCGGGCTGGGACTGTCACGGTTTGCCAATCGAACTCAAAGTCGAAGAAAAAGTCGGTAAAGTCGGCGTAAAAGTGGATGCATCTACCTTCCGTAAAGCCTGCCGTGAATATGCCTACACCCAAGTTGAGCTTCAAAAGAAAGACTTCGTACGTATGGGCGTATTCGGGGATTGGGACAATCCTTACTTAACGATGAACTTCAAACAAGAAGCTGACATCGTACGTTCATTGGGTGCAATCGCGAAAGCAGGTCATATCGAGCCAGGTCTAAAACCAGTCAACTGGTGTTTAGACTGTGGTTCATCACTCGCTGAAGCTGAAGTTGAATACGAAGATAAAAAATCTGACGCAATTGACGTCGGTTTCACGGTTGTAGACCTTGCTGATTTATCTGCACGTGTCGGCGTAGAAATCGCTGATCGTACGGATATCGTGATTTGGACAACAACGCCTTGGACCATGCCTGCCAACCAAGCGGTTGCATTACACGCTGAACTTGAATACCAACTGGTGAAAGCAATTGGTGAAGACAAAGCATCACAAAACTTCATCCTTGCGAAATCATTGGTTGAGTCTGCAACTCAGCGTTATGGCTTTACTGCATTTGAAGTGCTTGCTGAATTCACAGGTGCAAAACTTGAGAATTTAGTTCTTCAACATCCTTTAATTAGCGACCGCCAAGTGCCAGTGATCTTGGGTGAACACGTCACCGATGCGAGCGGTACAGGTGCAGTACATACCGCACCGGGCCACGGTGTAGACGACTATAAAGTTGGTTTACAGTACAACTTAAAAGTAGAAAACCCAGTCGGCAGTAATGGTGTGTATTTACCGACTTCGCCAATCTTCCCGGGCGAGCACATCTACAAAGCCAATCCAAAAATCATTGCAGCATTGACTGAAGCGACCAAGCTTTGGGCACACGTGGTGATCAAGCATAGCTACCCGCATTGCTGGCGCCATAAAACCCCGATTATCTTCCGTGCGACCCCACAATGGTTCATCAGCATGGATGCCAAAGGTCTGCGTCAAAATGCACTGAATGCGATTGAAAACGATATCAGCTTTGTACCGGACTGGGGTAAAAACCGTATCCAGGCGATGATTGAAGGTCGTCCGGACTGGTGTATTTCACGTCAACGTACTTGGGGTGTGCCAATTCCGTTCTTCGTACACAAAGACACCAATGAATTGCACCCACGTACGCCTGAACTGATTGAAGAAGTGGCTAAGCTGATCGAGCAAGAAGGCATTGATGGCTGGTATAACCGTGATGCCTCTGAGTTTATCGGTGCGGATGCTGAACAATACAACGCAGTTCGTGACACATTAGATGTCTGGTTTGACTCTGGTACAACGCACTATGCGGTACTGCGTGAACGTGAAGAACTGACTGATCCTGCTGATTTGTACCTTGAAGGTTCAGACCAGCACCGTGGCTGGTTCCAGTCGTCGTTATTGACCTCGATTGCGATTAACGAACGTGCGCCATATAAAGGTCTATTGACTCACGGTTTCGTCGTGGATGAAAAAGGCCGCAAGATGTCCAAGTCGATCGGTAACGTGATCACGCCGCAAGACATCATTAAAGATATGGGTGCGGATGGTTTACGTTTCTGGATCGCCTCTGCGGATTACCGTTATGAAATGACCGCTGGTAAAGAAATCTTTAGCCGTGCCTCTGACGGTTATCGTCGTATCCGTAACACGCTTCGTTTCTTGCTTGCTAACCTGAATGGCTTCAAACCATCAACAGATGCGCTTCCTGTGGATCAATTGATCGCGCTGGATCAATACATTCTGCAACGTGCATCTGAAGTGCAAGAAACCATTAAGAAAGCATACGAAGATATGAACTTCCATATCGTAACGACTGCTCTGACTAATTTCTGTATCAATGACTTGGGTGGTTTCTACTTAGACATCATCAAAGACCGTCAATACACCACGAAAGCGGATTCGCAAGCACGTCATTCTGCACAAACTGCGTTGTATCACTTGGTACAAGCATTCGTGCGTTGGATGTCACCAATCCTGAGCTTCACTGCACAAGAAGCTTGGCCGTTAATTCCTGAGCAATCAGAGAAATACGTGTTCACGGCTGAATGGTATGATATTCCTGTGGCTTCAACTGCAAATGTAATATCTGAAGCTGAATGGCAAACGCTCATTGCCGTGAAATCTGCAGTAAACAAATTCATTGAAACTGCACGTACCGCGAAAACTGTCGGTTCTAACTTGTCTGCCAAAGTTGAACTTTGGGCAAATGCCGAATTAAAAGCAGTGCTAGATAAGTTAAGTGATGAGCTTCGTTTCGTACTGATCACATCACAAGTGATCGTCAATGAGTTTGATGCAGCACAAGGTGAAGCGTCTGATCTTGAAGGCTTGAATGTGAAAGTTTCAGCAGCTGATGGCGAAAAATGCGTACGTTGCTGGCATGTATTACCAGATGTAAATACACATTCTGCACATCCTGGTCTATGCGGTCGTTGTATCATCAACCTTCCTACAGGCCAAGGCGAAGAGAGAAAATATGCCTAATACCCACACCAAAAAGGGCTTATTCCAGTTCTATCCACATAATTTATGGTGGGTTGGACTGGCCATTCTGGCGATCATTCTGGATCAATGGACCAAATGGATTGCAGTGACAAATCTGAACTATGCAGATCCTGTTCCTGTGCTGCCCTTTTTAAATTGGACACTGCTACATAACTATGGCGCTGCCTTTAGTTTCCTGTCCGATGCCGGTGGTTGGCAACGCTATTTCTTTACTTCACTGGCAGGTTTAGTGTCTGTAATCTTTGTGTTTTGGCTGATGCGCATGCCAAAAGACATGAAAATTTTACCATTGGCGATTGCCCTGATTCTGGGTGGTGCCATCGGTAATTTAATCGACCGGGTCAGCCTCGGCTATGTAGTCGATTTTATTCATGTGTATTACCAGAACAGCCACTTCCCTGCGTTCAATATCGCAGATAGTGCTATTACTGTAGGCACTATTCTGATGCTGATTGATACCTTTTTCTTAGAAAAACATCGAATTCAACGGGCGCAAGCACAACATGACTGATTTTATTCATCCTAACGAAGAAACCCGGGTTGCAGACGGTTCTAAAGTCGAGCTGCACTTTTCTGTCGCAATCGAAAATGGCGTGGAAATTGACAATACCCGTAGCCGTGAAGAACCGGTCAGCCTGGTGATTGGTGATGGCAATTTACTGCCTGGTTTTGAAAAAGCACTGTTTGGTTTACGTGCCGGTGACCGTCGTACGGTGAGCCTGCCACCAGAAGATGCTTTTGGTCCATGGAATCCTGAAAACATCCAGAAATTTGATACGGTGAAGTTCGGAGAACGTCCGATCGAAGGTCACATGATCGAGTTTGAAGACAAAGCCAAAGCCACCTTGTATGGCGTGGTGAGATCGGTGAATGATGACATTACTGAAGTGGACTTTAACCATCCATTGGCAGGCAAAAACATTACCTTTGAAGTGGAAATCTTCAAAGTGACACCTGCGGGTCAGCAAGGCATTAAACTGATGTAAGACATCAGCTAATTAACTGATTCTAAAAAAGCTCCTTCGGGAGCTTTTTTATATTCCGGATACAAATCATCTCTAGTCACCTTCCTGAAATCTGATTAATTTAATTTGATGATCAGACCCGAAGAAAGGATGAAACATGAAAATTTATATTGTGGTTGGGAGTGTGCGTGAGGGACGTACTGCGATTAAAGTGGCGCACTGGGTACTGCAGGAAATTAAAAGTTATGCCTTTAGCACTTTAGAAACTGAAATTGTCGATCTAAAAGAATGGGATCTTCCGCTATTTTCTGGCGCTCATCCCCCATTGACCGGGATTTATGATCAGCCCAAACAGCAAGAGTGGGCAGATAAAATTGCGCTCGGCGATGCCTTTATTTTTGTCACGCCTGAATACAATCATGGCTATAGCCCTGCCCTGAAAAATGCCCTGGATTATCTCGGCAAGGAATGGCAAGGCAAACCGGCAGCTTATATTGGTTATGGTGCGACCAACGGATCACGTTCGATTGACCAGATTCGTCAAGTCGGCACTCAACTTGGACTGGTAGATACCAATGCCGTGATCGAAATCCGTGACATCTTTGCACGCAACAAAGATTATTCCTTCCAAGGCAATGAATTTGATAATAAAAACTTAAAAGCTGTAGTGGATAGACTGATTCAATATGTCAGTGCTTAATGACTGGACGACAGCCCTGTACGTTTTAGCCTACATGCAGCGCAGAGTTTAGCCGCTATGCAGTCATTTTATGCGAGGCTATAGTGAGTACATAGACAGACAGGAAGTCTGCAAAGCGATACGACAACAATAAAAAGCGCCAATCAACAGGACGTTGACAGATTAGACAGGAGTCAGATCTGAGAAGCAAATCCAGAAAAGCCTCGACAGGATGTTGAGGCTTTTCTGTTTAAACTTTAGGTTTAACTAGAGTAGTGATCGGAATGCATCAAACATCAACCTTAAAGCCGAGATCAACATCACAGGCGGCCTGCCCTCCCCGGATCTCCCAATTTTCTAGTGCACTTTCTCTCAGATGAATCAGAATATGATCTGCAGGAATGCCGATTTCTCCGAGACTTTTGACCATCTGCTGATACAAATTGCGCTTGGTCTCCAGACTGCGGCCAGCAAAACAGTCAATACTGATCAAGGTAAAATATTCAGGCTGAGCTAAATGGCTCATATAATGAAAACGATGCGCTTCATGCACGACCAGACGAATATTACGATCATATTCAGGCAGCTGAAAGGCAGTTTTCACACAATGAAATACGCTGTTAAGCAATTGTTCCTCAACTGCTTGAGGATATTGTTGCCGAACTTCAATTTGAATCGTAGGCATAGGAGTTTCCTTTTTATTATTTTATGGACGTTTTTATTTATATCAGTTGATGCATATCAAAAGAGTTTTCTCTCGCTAACATACAGCAAAATCATCACCGCAGTTTATGATTTGGTCAGATGATCATTTTAAAACAGTATTTTTGAATTTATCTTTTTAAAATTTGGCTGTCGGCTTTGACCTACAATCTATGCAGTTAAACTACCCTATTGCGTTGTATCGCTTCAGGCTATATTCAGATCATACCAAGACAGGAAGTCTTGTAAGAAAAATAAAAAAATTCACGTAGCAGGATGCTGATCGGTATAACAGACATTATACCTTTAACAGAATATGAAAAGGCCTTCACAGGATGTAGAGGCCTTTTTCTTTCATGCCAGCATCAGCTTAAAAAGATTTTTATTCAGATGGTCAGCTTATTCAATATTTCATATTTAGATAAGCATCCTAAAAGCAGAGGATTAAGGTGCTGTCATTTTTAACAAACCGGCTTGCGGACCATCTTGAATCACCCACAGTGAACCATCCTGTGCCTGAGCAACCCCACGAATCCGCTCTTTCATATCCAGACGCTGAACTTCTTTCACTGGGGTCTGGTTCGTATCCACAATCACAATCGCCTTGGAAGACAGACCGGTCGCAATCGCCTTATTTTTCCATTGCGGGAAGACATTAGCCGTATAAAATATTAAATCTGAAGGAGAAATTACCGGAGTCCAATCCAGTGCCGTGGCTTCAAATTCAGGTCGGGTACTGTGATCAGGAATGGGCTTGCCATCATAATGATTGCCATTAGACACTAACGGATAACCATAATTTTTAGCTTTGACAATCTTGTTCAGTTCATCGCCGCCTTTTGGTCCCATTTCGATCACCCAAAGCTGCCCTTTCGGATCAAAAGCCATGCCTAGAGGATTACGATGTCCAAGACTCCAGACCTGCTGGGCAATTTTACCCTGATTCATAAACGGATTATCGGCAGGGATTGAGCCATCATCATTCAGGCGAATAATTTTACCGGCGTTGGATTGCATATCCTGTGCAGGGTTGAATTGCTGACGTTCTCCTGAACTGATCCATAACTTACCATCCGACCCGAATACAATCCGATGGGCATAATGTCCCTGGCCTGAAAATTTCGGCACTTGCGTCCAGATCCGTTCAATTTGTGTGAGTTGAGG
Source organism: Acinetobacter sp. 129952 (assembly GCF_056642055.1). Next base: position 271,533 of record NZ_JBWVSU010000003.1, read on the forward strand.
AGTGGCTTGATTTAAGTTTAATTTACCCCGGATCACCACTGCACCATATCCGCCTTGGCCTTGTTCAGCATAGCTCAGATATACCCACCGATTCTTTGCAAAATCAGGATGTAAAGCAACTTCGCCTAAGCCACCCTGGCCTCCATATGCGACTTGAGGTATACCTTTAACTTCAATTTTTTTCTTGGTTTTTGGATCAAAGAGCTGCAATTTTCCTTTGCGCTCAGTAATTAATAGTCGGCCATCCTTTAAAGTAGTAATCGCCCATGGCTCATTAAATTGAGCAACCTGTTCAACCTTATATTTTTGCAAGTTAGAAGAGACTGCATCCGATTTGGCAGCTGATGTAGATGTCTCTTGACTACTTCTAGAAGATGAATTCTCTGCATGACAGGCAGTAAATGCTAAAGCACAACAACTGAGTAGAATTTTTATTTTAAATTGCGACAACATTATCTTCTCCATACTGATTTATTGTTCAAATTAACATCAAGATACAGAATTTATAATGTAAATTCAGCAGAGAAAGGTAAATAGATACATTTTAAAAACTATAAAACGAGTTAATTTTGAAGTTTTATTTATAATTTTTGCACATAAAAAAATCCCCCTCTGCCTTGGCGGAGGGGGATTTCGAATAATGAGCTGGCGATGACTTACTCTCACATGGGTAACCCCACACTACCATCAGCGCTAAGAGGTTTCACTTCTGAGTTCGGGAAGGGATCAGGTGGTTCACTCTTGCTATGGTCGCCAGCACAACTGTTATGGACTTGTTCGGGTCTTACTTAACTGCTGTGCAGTGTATGCCTTACTTCGTACCAAATAGAATTCATTAACAGGTATATCTGAGTTGGGTATTTTGTTCTTTAGCGTTCACTAAATCAAGCTGTTTTGCTTAATATCGAATCGATTGATGCTTAATACAACAACTGTTTGGGTGTTGTATAGTCAAGCCTCACGAGCAATTAGTATTGGTCAGCTTCACATATCGCTATGCTTCCACATCCAACCTATCAACGTCGTAGTCTTCAACGGCTCTTTAGGAGACATAAAGTCTCGGGGAAATCTTATCTTGAGGTAGGCTTCCCGCTTAGATGCTTTC